>NZ_JBQOUX010000004.1:0-134091 GCF_052216785.1 Streptomyces sp. JW3
GGGCGCGGCGCGGCGCGGCGGACGGCGGTGCCGTCCGCGCGGGGGCTCGGCTCGGTGAGGCTCTCGGCCTCGGTGTCCCGGGGACCGTCGCCCGGCGCGACGTCCATCCGGGCCGCGACCACGGCGGCGGCGGTCTCGTGCGGTGCCTGCTGCGGCGCGAAGAGGTTCAGCAGCACCGAGGCGAGCAGCAGCACCACGGCCACTGCCCATCGACGCCGCACCATCCGGACTCCTGCCCCTGCGTCTCGGCGGGGGCCGGCCTACGGGTCCGGTCCGGACGACTCCCCCATACGCCCGGCCCGCGCCTTCCAGTAGGCCTACCGGGTCCCGGCCAGTCAAGCCCGGGCGCCGAATCGGCGGGCGCACGGCGGACGTTGGCGCCACCGCGCCCGTCCGGGACCGGAAAGTCGCGTTGCCCGGACGTCCGCCGCGCGTTCCGTGCCCGACGACGCCTCAGTGTTCGGCGGCGCGGTCCAGGATCTCGGTGACCTGCTCGCGCAGCACCGCGCGGGCCTCGGCGGCCAGCGAGCCGAGGGCGGAGGCGTCCAGCGCGTCGGCGGTGTCCCCGGCGTCCGTACCGCAGTCGGCGCTCTCGCTGAACACCTCGTAGCCGTCGCGGACCGCGACCCGCAGCCGCCGGCGCCCGCTCTCCTCGGCGTGCACGGCGGTGGCGACGACCAGCGGCGGCGGGCCGCCCGCCTCGGCCGGCAGCTTGCGGTAGCCGCTGACCAGGGGCGCCCGCCAGCGCAACGAGAGCAACAGGGGCCGTTTGGCGACGAGTTCGGTGAGGTCGGTCTCCAGGACCCGGTCCTGGGACAGCACCGTGGCCCGGGCGTCCAGCACCAGCGCCGCGGGCAGCAGGCAGCGCAGCGTGCTGCCCACGATGTTGCCGCCGACCGTGGCGGTCCGCCGTACCGCTCCGGTGCCCACCGTGCCGGCCGCGCGCCGCAGCACCTCGGGCACCCGTTCGTCGACCCGGTGCAGCAGCACGGCCGCGCCCAGCGTCTCGCGGGCTATCTCGTTCGCCTCCGGCAGGTTCCTTAGCGACATGGCCAGTTCGGGGAAGCCGTCCCGTTGCCAGCCCGCCCAGACGAGGGTCGCTCCGCCTATGGGCACCGCCCCCTGGGCGAGGTACTCCTGCGCTTCGGACACGGACGTGGGCAGACGCAACAGCACGGCGGCCGACCTGCCTTCCTCGGGATTCGGGTGGCGGGGGTCCGGCACCTGAAGGGTTCAGCACCTCAGCCACATGATCGATGGCATGGCGCATTGTGCCCACGCGAGCCGGGGCGCGTACAGGGCTCACGCCGAACACCCGTGCGCCCCCGTTCGCGCTGGAGCGCACGACCTGGTGACAGGAGAGACGGTACGGGCGCGGCGCCCCGCCGCGCTACGCCCGGTGCGCCGCCGCGTCCTTCGCCAACTGGACGGCGGACAGCAGGCTCAGTCCGGGCGCGGACTCGCGCAGGGTCTTGATCGCCGGTATCGAGTCGGCGGGGCCCTCGTGGCCGGCGGCGGTGAGCCGTTCATGGACCCAGCGGGCGCGCAGGGCGGCGTCCGGTACCGCCGCCGCCTGCTCCACCAGTGCGGCGGCCCGCTCCAGACCGGGCCGCTCCTCGGGTGCGGCGTCGGCCAGCGCCGTGCGCAGGGCGGCGGCGATGACGTCCGCGTCGCGCAGGACGAGGACATTGAGTTCCAGCGGCTTGCTTCGTCCGAACATGTCTCCATCGTCGACGCGGGACGCCGTACCGATCAAGCTACTTGAGCTGCTTCTGAGCTGCTTCTGAGCTGGTGATCAGTCGGCTCCGACGGGGTCGGTGTCGACGCGCTCGGACAGCCGCTCGTAGCGCTGGCGGGCGGCCTGCGGGGTGCCCAGGCCCAGGCCGAAGGCGATCTCGTGCCAGGTCATGCCGCGGCCCCGGGCCATCTTCAGGAGCCCGGCCTCCAGTTCGTCCAGTTCGCCGCGGACCAGCGGGACCAGGCTCAGCGCGGCGGTGATGTCGGCCCGGTCCACCTCGGGTTCGCCGTCGTGTGGCAGTGCCGCCCCGCTGAGCAGGAAGGCGACGAGCCGGACGGCCTCGTGCGGGCCGAGCAGCGCGGGGTTGGTCTGGCGACGGCGCTGGGCGTCGGTGGCCGCGTGCCGTTCGGCGATGCGCAGCAGGGCGGCGTACACCCGCTGGGCGCGGGCCGCTTCCGGGCTCGGCGGGGAGAAGACGTCGGGAGGGGGCGGGGTGGAGGTCATAGGGGCAGCCTGCCCGATGAACGGCTTTGCTTCAACCGGTTATGGTGAACAAGTCGTTCAAGCACTTGTGTGGTTGTAGGCCGAGTTGTTCGATGGCCCCGACGAGAGGAAGAGACGCGATGACCCTTCTGGACAGTGCGGTCTGGAGCAAGAAGTTCTACAGCGGCGGCTGGCGGGATGCCGCCGCGACGCGGCCGGTGACCGAGCCGGCCACCGGCGACCGGCTCGGCACCGTCGGTCTGGCCACCCCCGAGGACGTCGGCCGCGCCGCCACCCGGGCCGCCGAGGCCCAGCGGGCCTGGGCGGCCACCCCGCCACAGCAACGGGCCGCGGTACTGCGCCGGGCGGGCGAGCTGCTGACCGAGCACGCCGCCGAGGCCGAGGACTGGCTGATCCGGGAGGCCGGATCGGTACGCGCCAAGGCGGCCTTCGAGGTCGGGCTGGCCATCGGCGAGTTCTTCGAGTGCGCCGGACTGCCCAGCCACCCGCAGGGCGAGGTACTCACCTCCCAGACACCCCGCTGGTCGTTCGCGCGGCGCCGCCCCGCCGGCGTGGTCAGCGTCATCGCCCCCTTCAACTTCCCGCTCATCCTCGGCCTGCGCTCAGTGGCACCCGCGCTCGCCCTGGGCAACGCGGTCCTGCTCAAACCGGACCCGCGCACCGCGGTCAGCGGCGGTGTCGCCATCGCACGGGTGCTGCAGGAGGCCGGGCTGCCCGAGGGCGTCCTGCACCTGCTGCCGGGCGACGGCGCGGTGGGACAGGCGGTGGTCGAGGCACCCGAGGTACGGGTCATCTCCTTCACCGGATCCACACCGGTCGGCCGGGCCATCGCAGAACAGGCCGGCCGGCTCCTCAAGCGGGCCCACCTCGAACTCGGCGGCAACAACGCCCTGGTCGTCCTGCCCGGCGCGGACGTCGCGAAAGCGGCCGCCGCCGGCGCGTTCGGCTCCTACCTGCACCAGGGCCAGATCTGCATGACCACCGGCCGGCACATCGTCCACCACTCCCTCATCGAGGAATACACCGCCGCGCTCGCCGCCAAGGCCAAAGCTCTCCCCGTCGGCGACCCGGCCCGCGAGGACGTGGCACTCGGCCCGATCATCGACCGCCGGCAACTGGAACGGGTGCACTCCATCGTCACCGACAGCGTCGCGGCCGGCGCCACACTGGCCGCCGGCGGCGAGATCACCGGCGCCTGCTACCGCGCCACCGTACTGACCGACCTGACCACCGACATGCCGGCCTGGCGCGAGGAGATCTTCGGCCCGGTCGCCCCCGTCATCGGCTTCTCCACCATCGACGACGCCGCGCGGATCGTCGACGACTGCGCATACGGACTGTCCGTCGGCATCCTCGGCGACGTCGGCACCGCCATGACACTCGCCGACCGGATCGACACCGGCAAGGTCCACATCAACGAACAGACCGTCGACGACGAGCCCAACGCCCCCTTCGGCGGAGTCAAGGCATCCGGCACCGGCTCCCGGTTCGGCGGCGCCACCGCCAACCTCGAAGCCTTCACCGAGACCCAGTGGGTCACCGTCCGCCCGGACATCGCCGACTACCCCTTCTGATCCTGTTCCGGTAGGTGGCCGGTCCCGGCGCGCGCCCGGCGCGGTGGGCGGCGAGGATCGGTGGATGGGTGTCCTCCTCCTGTCGGTCCTCTTCGCGCTCCTCGCCGCGCTCAGCAACGCCACGGCCACCGTGCTGCAGCGGCGGGCCGCGCTGACCGTGCCGCAGTCCCAGGGGTTCCGCCTCTCGCTCGTCCTCGACCTGCTGCGGCGGCCGGTCTGGCTGGCCGGGATGCTCGCCGTGATCGTCGCCGGGGTGGGCCAGGCGGCGGCGCTGGCGACCGGTCCGCTCTCCCTGGTCCAGCCGCTGTTCGTGCTGGAACTCCCGCTGGCGCTGCTGCTGGCCTCGCTGTCCACGGGGCGCCGACTGCCGCCCGTGATGTGGGGCGCGGTGGCCGCCGTGGTGGCCGGGCTCGGCATCGCCCTGGGGGCGGCGGCGCCGTACGGCGGCCAGGGCGAGGTGTCCGGTGCGCGCTGGGCGGTCGGGCTGGCGGCCTGCGCGGTGGCGGCCGTGCTGCTGGCCGGGGCCGGGCTGCGGCGCCCGGTCGGCAAGGCCCGGGCCGGCTGCCTGGGCGCGGCCACCGCGGTGTGCTACGCGCTGACGGCGGCGCTGATGAAGGACTCCATGCGGGTGCTGGGCACGGACGGGGTGTCCGGGTTCCTGGCCGCGTGGCAGACCTACGCGTTCGCCGCGGCCGGGGTGGGCGCCGTCCTGCTGTTGGAGCACTCCATGCAGGGCGGTCCGCTGGTCGCCTCGCAGCCCGCCCTCACCCTCGGGGACGCGACGGTCAGCCTGCTGCTCGGGGTGTTCCTCTACCTCGAACAGCTGCGGACCGGCTGGTGGCTGCTGCCGATGGCGCTCGGCGTCGCCCTGGTCGTCCTCGGTGTGCTGTCCCTGGCCCGGCACGGCGTCGACCTGCGCACCGGGCACTGACCGCCCCGCCGCCGACGTGCCCGCGCCGATCACCTGGGGCACAGTGGTCGCAATGCTCAGCGACCCCGAGGGACGACATGCCGCAGGCCGCCCCGTCCGACACCGAGAGGCAGCACCCGCCGGCCGCCAAGCTGCCGCTGCTCACCCTGACGGCCATGGTCGTCGGGTCGATGGTCGGCGCGGGCGTCTTCTCGCTGCCGAGCCGGTTCGCCGAGGAGACCGGGGTCGCGGGGGCACTGATCGCCTGGGCGGTCGCCGGGGCGGGCATGCTGATGCTGGCCTTCGTCTTCCAGTCGCTGGCGGTGCGCCGGCCCGATCTGGACGCGGGTGTGTACGCGTACGCCAAGGCGGGCTTCGGCGAGTACCTGGGTTTCTTCTCGGCGTTCGGCTACTGGGCCAGCACCTGCGTCGGCAACGTGACGTACTGGGTGCTGATCATGTCGACGGTCGGCGCGATCTGGCCGGAACTGGGCGAGGGGGACACCGCGGTGGCGGTGGTGCTGTCGTCGGCCGGGCTGTGGGCGTTCTTCTTCATGATCCGGCGGGGTGTGCGGGAGGCCACCGCCATCAACAAGGTCGTGACGGTGGCCAAGCTGGTGCCGATCCTGATCTTCATCGTGCTGGCGCTGTGCTACTTCGATCCGGGTGTCTTCGCCGGCAACTTCGCCGGCGCCGACTACGCCGGATCGCTCTTCTCCCAGGTCCGCGGCACGATGCTGGCCACCGTCTTCGTCTTCCTCGGCGTCGAGGGCGCCAGCGTCTACTCGCGGCACGCCAAGCGCCGTTCCGACGTGGGCCGGGCCACCGTGCTGGGCTTCCTCAGCGTGTTCGCGGTCTTCGCCTCGGTGACCATCGTGTCGTACGGGATCATGCCGATGGGCGAGATCGCCGGCCTGCGCCAGCCGTCCATGGCCGGTGTCCTGGAGTCGGCCGTCGGCACCTGGGGGCGGGTCTTCGTCAGCGTCGGACTGATCGTGTCCGTGCTCGGCGCGTATCTGGCGTGGACGCTGATGGCGGCCGAGGTGCTCTTCGTCGCCGCCCGGGACGACGACATGCCGCGCTTCCTGCGCCGCGCCAACGCCGTGGACGTACCGGTGCCGGCGCTGCTGATGACGTCGCTGCTCACCCAGGCGGTGCTGATCGTCACCAGTTTCTCGGACGACGCCTTCGACTTCGCGCTCAACCTGACCAGCGCGCTGTCGCTGATCCCGTACCTGCTGGCCGCCGCCTTCGCGGTGCGGGCCCGGGCCCGGACGCCCGTCGCCGTGCTGGCCACGCTGTACACCGCGTTCCTGCTGTACGCGGCCGGCCTGAAGTTCCTGCTGGTCTCGTTCGTCCTCTACGCCCCGGCCACCGTCCTGTTCGTGATGGCCCGCCGGGAACAGGGCCGACGGCTCTTCTCCCCCGGTGAACTCGTGGTGCTGGCCGTCTCGGTGGCCGGCGCGGTGCTCGGCGTCGTCGCGCTGGCGGCCGGCTGGATCAGCCTGTGAATCCGGCTTGCGTGAAGCAGGCTCTGTGAACCCGGCTCTCAAGGAGGTTTCGTGACCGACGACGACACCACCATGTCACCCGTGTACGGCGTCCACTCCGAGGTCGGCCGGCTGCGCAAGGTGCTGGTGTGCTCCCCCGGCCTCGCGCACCGCCGGCTGACCCCGACCAACTCCGACGACCTGCTCTTCGACGACGTGATGTGGGTGGAGAACGCCCAGCGCGACCACGCCGACTTCGTGGCGGCGCTGCGCGGGCGGGGGGTGGAGGTGGTCGAGCTGCACGACCTGCTGGCCGAGACGCTGGCCGTTCCCGGGGCCCGGGACTGGCTGCTGGAGCGGAAGATCGTCGCGGGCCAGGTCGGGCTCGGTCTCATCGACGCCACCCGGGCCTATCTGGAGTCACTGGCGCCCCGCCGGCTGGCCGAGTTCCTGATCGGCGGGCTGGCCACCGCCGACCTGCCCGCCGACTTCCGCTCCGGGTACCTGGCGCTGGCCCGGGAGTCGACCGGCGCGCGCGAGTACCTGATGCCGCCGCTGCCCAACACCCTGTACACCCGGGACACCACCTGCTGGTTGTACGGCGGGGTGACACTCAACCCGCTGTACTACCCGGCCCGGCACGACGAGACGCTGCTGATGAAGGCGGTGTACACCTTCCACCCGGAGTTCGCGGGGTCGACGGTGTGGTGGGGCGATCCGGAACGCGACTGGGGGCAGGCCACCTTCGAGGGCGGCGACATCATGCCGGTCGGCGGCGGGGTCGTGCTGATGGGCATGAGCGAGCGCACCTCGCGGCAGGCCATCACGCAGGTCGCCGCCGCGCTGTTCCGGGCGGGCGCCGCCGAGCAGGTGATCGTCGCGGGGCTGCCGCGGCTCCGGTCGGCGATGCACCTGGACACCGTCTTCACCTTCGCCGACCGGGACGTCGTCACCCTCTACCCGAAGATCATGGACGCCGTGCACACCTTCTCGCTGCGGCCGAGCGACAAGGCGCCCGGCATCGAGGTCACCGACGAGGGCACGACGCCGTTCACCGAGGTGGTCGCCCGGTCGCTGGGGCTCGGCGCGCTGCGGGTGGTGGAGACCGGCGGCGACGTGTACGCCTCCGAGCGGCAGCAGTGGGACAGCGGCAACAACGCGGTGGCCGTGGCGCCCGGGGTGGTGTTCACCTACGACCGCAACACGCACACCAACGCCCTGCTGCGCCGGGCCGGCATCGAGGTGATCACCATCGTCGGCGCCGAACTGGGCCGGGGCCGGGGCGGCGGCCACTGCATGACCTGCCCGCTGATCCGGGACGCGGTCACGTTCTGACCTCCCCGGCCGGGCGCGGGCCGAGCGCGTCGGCCGGATCGACCCCGGTGAGCCGGACGCTCGCCTCCCACAACCGGGCCGCGACGGCGGTGTCGGTCAGGTGCGGCCACAGTGGTTCGGGCCGCGGCCTGCCGCGCAGCCCGAACACCCGCGGCCCCCACACCTGCCCGCCGCGGACGGCCGGATCGAGCACCGCCCGGACGGCGGGCCAGGCCCCGGCGTGCTTGCCCTGCACCAGCAGGGCAGCCGGCGCCGACGTCAGCCGGGCGCCCGGAGCCGGTTCGTGGACCCCCTTCCGCGCGGGCGTCAGTCCGTCCAGGGCGCCGCCCGGGTGGACCACGACGCTGCTCACCGTGCTGGTGGCGGCCCGCAGCCGCCGGTCGAGTTCCAGGCCGAAGTACATCTGCGCCAGCTTGGACCGCCCGTAGGCGCGCTTGGGCCGGTAGCCGGTACGGGACTGGAGGTCGGCCAGGTCGAGCCGCTCGGTCTTCGCCGCGAAGCTGCCGGTGGTCACCACGCGGCCCGCGGGCGCCGCCGCGAGCAGTGGCAGCAGCCACCGGACCAGCGCGAAGTGCCCGAGGTGGTTGGTGGCGAACATCAGCTCGTGGCCGGCGCCGGTCTCCGCCCGGGGCGGGTCGTCGAGCGCGACGCCGGCGTTGAGCACCACGGCGTCCAGCCGCGCCACCCCGAGGGACCCCAGGGCGGCCGCGGCGCCACCGAGCGAGGGCAGGTCGGCCAGGTCCAGGCGCAGCGACCGGACCCGGGCGCCCGGCACGCGGGCACGCAGGGTGTCCAGGGCGACGGCGGCCCGGACCGGGTTCCGGCTGCCCAGCACCACGGTGGCCCCGGTGCCGGCGAGCTGTTCGGCGGTGAAGTAGCCGATGCCGGCGTTGCCGCCGGTGACCAGGACGGTCCGGTCCTCGGCGCGGGGCGGCCGGCGGACGTCCCAGGGCGGCGGGGTGGTGGGCATGGCGGACGGCTCCCTCGGCGGCGGGCGGGCGCTCCCCGGGGCCGGCGAGCGGGTCCCACCCTGCCCCCTCCGGCCGACAGATCGCCGACGGGCCGCCGACACCGGTGCCGACCGGGCGGTACTCCGTCCGAGTGGTGCCTCGGCGGACACCGCCGTAGCGTCGTATCGGACGACGGACCGTGACCCACAGCACAGCGGTCCCTGGTCGAACGGCAGGAGCGGACATGCGCGGACATGCGATGAGGGCGGCCGTCACACTCGGTGCCGCCGCGGCGCTCGCGGCGGCGCCCCTGACAGCGGCTTCGGCCACCACCCCGTCCCCGGAGCCGGACCGGCACCGCGCGAGCGGGCCCGTCCTGGCCGACTGCCAGGGCCGCGGCGAGGTGCGTCCCGGCGCCTACCTGCTGGCCTGCGGCGACGGCAACAGCAGGCTGGACGCGCTGCACTGGTCGCGGTGGGGCAGCGACGCGGCGGTGGGCCGGGGGGTCAACGTGGTCAACGACTGCGTGCCGTACTGCGCGGCGGGCACCTTTCGCTCGTATCCGGTGACGGTGCGCCTGGCGGCGCCGGTGACCGGCGGGAACGGTCCGGGCGAGCGGCACTTCACCCGGATCAGCGTGACGTACACCGACGGCCGGCCGGACGGCGCGCCGCGCGTGGTCAGTTATCCGCTGCCGGGCTGAGCCCCGTCCCGGGGCGGTCCGGGAGGACCAGGCGGCAGGTGTCGCCCGGCTCCACCCGGACCGTCCGGCCGGGCAGCCGCACGTCGATCGGCAGCCGGCCGGAGTCCGGTACGGCGATCTCCAGCAGTTCGTGCTCCAGCCGCAGCCGGACGCCCCAGTGGCCCTGGTAGCGCAGCGAGAATCCGTAGGAGGAGAGTTCCGGCAGCGGCACCGGGTCCAGCCACAGCGCGCCGGCCCGGGTCTCCAGGCCGGTCAGTCCGCGCTGCACGAGGTCGAGGGTGCCGGCCATCGCGCCGAGGTGGATGCCCTCGCCGGTGGTGCCGCCCTGGAGGTCGGCGACATCGCCCTTGAGTGCCTCCTGTACGTAGGACCACGCCTCGGCGCGCCGGGCGCGGGCCAGCACCCAGCCGTGCACCAGGCCGCTGAGGGTGGAGCCGTGGCTGGTGCGGGCCAGGTAGTAGTCGACCGTGCGGTGCCAGGTGTCGTCGTCGAGGCGGTATCCCAACCGGGCGAACAGCGAGCGGAGTTCGGCCGGGGAGAAGAGGTAGCCGAGCATGAGGACGTCGGCCTGCTTGGACGCCTGGTAGCGGTTGACGGTGTCGCCCTCGGCCTCCAGGACCCGGTCCAGGCGGCGGATGTCACCGTGCCGCTCGCGCAGCCCCGCCCAGTCGAGTTCGGCCAGGTCGCCGTAGCCCTCGAACTGGCTGATCACGCCCTGGTGGAAGGGGACGTGCAGGGTGCGGGAGACGTTCTCCCACTGCTGGAGTTCGGCGTCGTCCAGCTCGGTGCGTTCGACCAGTTCGCGGCGGCGCGGCTCGGGGAGTGCGGCCAGCACCTCCAGGGTGCGGGTGAGCACCCAGGCGGCGGTGACGTTCGTGTACGCGTTGTCGTCGAGGCCGGGCCGCTCGGCGTCCGGGTATGCCTCGTGGTATTCGTCGGGGCCGACGACGCCGCGGATGCGGTGCCGGTCCAGGCCGTCGTCCCAGACCGCCGAGTCGGCCCAGAAGCGGGCGATCTGGAGCAGTGTCTCGGCGCCCTTGGTGTGCAGGAACTCGGCGTCACCGCTGGCCTCGCAGTACTGCCACACGTTGTAGGCGATGGCCGAGCCGACGTGGTGCTGGAGGTGCGAGTGGTCGGGCAGCCAGCGGCCGGAGCGCGGGTTGAGGTGGAGCTGCTGGGTCTCCTCGCGTCCGTCGCTGCCGCTCTGCCACGGGTACAGCGCGCCCCGCCGGCCGATCGCGCGGGCCGCCGCCCGGGCCCGTTCCAGGCGGCGGTGCCGGTAGTGCAGCAGCGCCCGGGACACCTCGGGGAAGTGCAGGTTGAGGTAGGGCAGGACGAACAGCTCGTCCCAGAAGACATGGCCCCGGTACGCCTCCCCGTGCAGGCCGCGCGCCGGGACGCCGACGTCCAGGTCGGCGGTGTGCGGGGAGAGGGTCTGCAGGACGTGGAAGAGGTGCAGGCGCAGGATGGCGCCCGCCTCGCCGGGCACGTCCAGTTCGGCGCGGCGCCACAGCTGGGCCCAGGCGGTGCTGTGGCTGCGCAGCAGCGCGTCGAAGCCGGGCGCGCGGGCCACCCGGTCGACGGCGGCCTGGAGCGGGTCGCTGATCGCCGGGTCGCGTGAGGTGTGCAGGGCGACGGTCTTGTCGACGACAGCCGTGCGGCCGGGGCGCAGCGGCAGCCGCAGCCGCTGGACGGCCCGCAGCTTCTCGGCCGCCGGCGCGGCCGGGACGTCGGCGGTCACCCGTGAGGCCAGGCCGACCCGGATGTCCGAGGTGCGGGTGCGGCAGCGCAGCCACACCGTGCCGGGTCCGGCGTCACCGGTGTGCACGTGGGTGAGGTGACGGCCCGCCAGGTCCCGGTAGCGCGGCACCCCGGAGTTGGTGACACCGCCGTCCAGGGCCGCCTCCACGTCGAGGTCGACGGCGCCGGTCTCGGCCGTGAACTCGGTACGCAGGCACGCCAGATGGGGATCTGCCATGTGCACCAGCCGCAGCTGCCGCACGGCGAGCACGCCCAGCCCGCCGATCCGGAACCGGGTGTGCCGCTCCAGCAGTCCGGAGTCCAGGTGCACCGCCTGCCGGTGGGTGAGCACCTCGGCGGTGTCCGGCGTGAGCCACTCGCCGCCCGCCACCCGGAAGCGCAGCGGCAGCCAGTTCGGCAGGTTGACCATGTCCTCGTTCTCGATCCGCCGTCCGGAGACGGACGAGGTGAGCCGGTTGTAGCAGCCGGCCACATACGTGCCCGGGTAGTGCACGTCGTCCGCGGCGCACTCGGGCAGTGCGCCGCGGGTGGCGAAGCAGCCGTTGCCGAGCGTGCACAGCGACTCCCGCAGCCGCTCCTCGGCGGGGTCATAGCCGTGGTACTCCCAGGTCGAGGCGGCGGTCGCGGTCACGGTGTACTCCTTGTCGCGGGTCCAGCGGCGGTGGTCAGCCCTCCCAGGTCCAGTCGGCGACCTCGGGCAGGTCGACGCCGTGCTCCCGGATGTGGGCGTGGTGGCGCAGCCGGACGTCCTCCATCCGCTGCCGGACGGCGGCGGCCCGTACCACCAGGCCGGGCACGCGGTCGATGACGTCCATGACCAGCCGGTAGCGGTCCATGTCGTTGCCGACGACCATGTCGAACGGGGTGGTCGTGGTGCCGATCTCCTTGTAGCCGCGCACATGCAGGTGCTGGTGGCCGGTGCGCCGGTAGGCCAGGCGGTGGATCAGCCAGGGGTAGCCGTGGTAGGCGAAGATCACCGGTTTGCCGGGGGTGAACAGGCCGTCGTACTCGAAGTCGCTCATGCCGTGCGGGTGTTCGCCGCTGGGCAGCAGCCGGGCGATGTCGACGACGTTGACCACGCGGACGGCGAGGTCGGGCAGGTGGTGCCGGAGCAGCTGGGCGGCGGCCAGCACCTCCTGGGTGGGCACGTCACCGGCGCAGGCGAGCACCACGTCGGGTTCCCGGCTGCCGTCCTCGGTGCCGGCCCAGTCCCAGATGCCGGCGCCGCGCGCGCAGTGCACGCGGGCCTGGTCCATCGTCAGCCAGTCGAAGCAGGGCTGCTTGCCGGCCACGATGACGTTGACGTAGTCACGGCTGCGCAGGGCGTGGTCGGCGACCGAGAGCAGGGTGTTGGCGTCCGGCGGCAGGTAGACCCGTACCGCCTCGGGGCTCTTGTTCAGGATGTGGTCGACGAAGCCGGGGTCCTGGTGCGAGAAGCCGTTGTGGTCCTGGCGCCACACATGCGAGGTGAGCAGGTAGTTGAGGGAGGCGATGGGGGCCCGCCAGGGCAGCCGGCGGGTCACCCGCAACCACTTGATGTGCTGGTTGACCATCGAGTCGACGATGTGCACGAACGCCTCGTAGCAGGAGAACAGGCCGTGCCGGCCGGTGAGGAGGTAGCCCTCCAGCCAGCCCTGGCAGGTGTGCTCGGAGAGGATCTCCATGACCCGGCCGTGCGGGTCGAGGTCCTCGTCGACGGGCAGGGTCCGCTCCTGCCACGCCTTGCCGCTGGCGGCGTAGACGGCCTGGAGGCGGTTGGAGGCGGTCTCGTCGGGGCCGACCAGGCGGAAGTCGCGCCGGTCGGCGGTGGCGGCCATCACGTCGCGCAGGACGTCGCCGAGCACCCGGGTGGGTTCGTGCAGAGCCGTGCCGGGCTTGTCGACGGCGACGGCGTAGGTGTCCAGCGACGGCAGCGGCAGGTCGCGCAGCAGCAGTCCGCCGTTGGCGTACGGGGTGGCGCCCAGCCGGCGGCTGCCCTCGGGGATGCCGCTCAGGACGGCGGGGCGCGGGGCGCCGGTCTGGTCGAAGAGTTCCTCGGGGCGGTAGGAGCGCAGCCACCGCTCCAGCTCGCGCAGGTGCTCGGGGTTGTCCCGGACGCCGGCCAGCGGGACCTGGTGGGCGCGCCAGGTGCCCTCGACCTGTTTGCCGTCGACCTCGGCGGGGCCGGTCCAGCCCTTCGGGGTGCGCAGCACGATCATCGGCCAGCGGGGGCGCCCGGTCGCGCCGTCCTCGCGGGCGGCGCGCTGGAAGGCGGCGATGCGGTCCAGGGCGGTGTCCATGGCCCGGGCCAGCGCCCGGTGCACGGCGGCCGGGTCGTCGCCGGTGACGTGGACCGGGTCGTGGCCGTAGCCGCGCAGCAGCTCGTCCAGCTCGGTCTCGGGGAGGCGGGCCAGGACGGTCGGGTTGGCGATCTTGTAGCCGTTGAGGTGCAGGATCGGCAGGACGGCGCCGTCGTGCACCGGGTCGAGGAACTTGTTGGAGTGCCAGGAGGCGGCCAGCGGCCCGGTCTCCGCCTCGCCGTCACCGATGACACAGGCGACCGTCAGGTCCGGGTGGTCGAAGGCGGCGCCGTAGGCGTGCGAGAGGGAGTAGCCCAGTTCGCCGCCCTCATGGAGGGAGCCGGGGGTCTCCGGGGCGACGTGGCTGGGCACACCGCCGGGGAAGGAGAACTGCTTGAACAGCCGTCCCATCCCGGCCGCGTCCCGGGTGAGGTCCGGATACGTCTCGGTGTACGTGCCCTCCAGCCAGGAGTTGGCCAGTACGGCGGGCCCGCCGTGGCCGGGGCCCCAGATGCACAGGGCGTCCAGGTCGCGGGCCCTGATCACCCGGTTGAGGTGGGTGTGCACCAGGTTGAGGCCGGGTGAGGTGCCCCAGTGGCCGAGCAGCCGGGGCTTGACGTGCTCGGGGCGCAGCGGCTCGGTGAGCAGGGGGTTGGCCATCAGGTAGATCTGGCCGACGGCGAGGTAGTTCGCGGCGCGCCAGTGGGCGTCCAGGGCGGCTAGTTCGGCGTCGGTCAGTGGGGCGGGCGCCTCGTGCGGAACGGCGGACATCGGAGTCCTTTCCGGGTCGGGACGGCGGGCGGGCCGGGGGTGGACCGTGGTGCCGCCGGCCGCGCGGCCCGAGGGACCGGCGAACCGTGGCGCCCGGTGCACATCCCACCACCCTGCGCGGACCCGGCGGGTACCCGACAGGGCCGTTCGGGTCACTCCCCCGCCCCCGGGAATCGACGGCCCGGGGATCAGGGATCAGGGGCCGGGATCAGGGGCCGGGGCCGGGGGCCGGGGCCGGGGGCCGGGGCCGGGGGCCGGGGGCCGGGGCCGGGGCCGGGGCCGGGGGCCGGGGCGAATTTTGCATGTCATGCATGTTTGCATATGATGCAAGTTATGTCGGAGGGGAGTACCGCCGGGGGCGGACTGCGGGAGCGGAAGAAGCGGGCCACACGGGCCGCTCTCACCGAGGCCGCGGTGCGTCTGGCGGCGGAGCACGGGGCGGAGAAGGTCACCGTCGAGGCGATCAGCGCCGCGGCCGGGGTCTCCGTCCGCACGTTCTTCAACTACTTCGACACCCGCGACGACGTGTTCGTCCTGGTGGGTGCCGAGAGCGGTGCCCACGTACGGCAGGCGCTGCTCGCCGCACCGGCCGGGCTCACCCCGCTGGAAGCGGTGCGCGACGCCCTGGCCGCGGAGCTGGCGGAGGCCGAGCAGCAGCACGAACTGTGGCGGCTGCACGGCGAGGTGCTGCGGGCCGCGCCGCATCTGCTGGTCCGCAGTCTCGGCGCGCACATGGCGGACGAGACCGGACTGGCCGAGGCCGTCGCCGAACGGATCCGCTCCGGCCCCGGCGCTCCCGCACCGGACGCCTCCCCCGAGGAACGGCGCAAAGCCCTGGACCTGTACCCGCGGCTGCTGGCCGCGGTGGCGGTCACCGCCGTCCGGGTCAGCGTCGACCACTGGTGCGCCCGGCAGGACCAGCGCGCCTTCCCCGAGGTGTTCCAGGAGGTCTTCGCACTCCTTGCCGCCGGACTGCCGGCGCCGCCCGCGTAGTCCATCCCCCCGGCCGCCCGGTTGTCCGCCGCGGCGCCGCCCACCGTCCGACCGCGCGCCTGGACACCGGCGCCGACGTCCTGGCCGGCCCGCGCGGGCCGGCGTCCTTCCTTGTCATCCCTGTTCACCACATCATCTGCTGATCAGCACTGTTGATCAGCACCGTCGAAAGAGTTGTCGTGACCGCATCGCAGGCGCCCGCCGACGCGCCGCCCAGTTCCATGACGCAGAAACAGATACTCCAGGCCATGTCCGGCCTGATGGCCGGCATGTTCGTCGCGATCCTCGCGGGCACCGTGGTGTCCAACGCGCTGCCGACGATCATCGCCGACCTGGGTGCCAGCCAGTCCGCCTACACCTGGGTGGTCACCGCCGAACTCCTGGCGATGACCGCGACGGTGCCCCTGTGGGGCAAGCTGTCCGACCTGTTCAACAAGAAGCTGCTGCTCCAGCTCTCGCTGTGCATGTTCGTGATCGGCTCGCTGCTGGCGGGCTTCTCGCACGGAGCGACTCTGCTGATCTTCAGCCGGGTCGTGCAGGGCATCGGCGCCGGCGGTCTGACCGCCCTCGCCCAGGTCGTCATGGCCTCCGTCATCCCGCCCCGCGAACTGGGCAAGTACTCCGGCATCTTCGGTGCCGTCTTCGCCGTCGGCACCGTGGCCGGACCGCTGGTCGGCGGTGTGCTGGTGGACACCTCGTGGCTGGGCTGGCGCTGGTGCTTCTTCATCGGCGTGCCGTTCGCGCTGCTCGCCATCTTCCTGTTGCAGCGCACCCTGAAGCTGCCCACCGTCAAGCGCCAGGTGAAGATCGACTGGCTCGGCGCGTTCCTCATCGTGGCCGGTGTCTGCGCGCTGCTGATCTGGGTCTCCCTGGCCGGCAACCAGTTCGACTGGGCCTCCTGGCAGACCGCCGCGCTGGTCGTCGGCGGCGTGCTGCTGCTGGGCCTGGCGGTGCTGGTCGAGGCGCGGGCCACCGAGCCGGTCATCCCGCTGGACATCTTCAGGAACCGCACGGTCACCCTGACCACGGTCGCCAGCCTCCTGGTCGGTGTCGCCATGTTCGGCGGAACCGTCTTCCTCTCCCAGTACTTCCAGATCTCGCTGGGCAAGTCGCCGACGACGGCCGGTCTGATGAGCCTGCCGATGATCCTCGGTCTGCTGGTGTCGTCCACCGTGGCCGGCCAGCTGGTCAGCCGCACCGGCAAGTGGAAGCGGTACCTGGTGGCGGGCTCCGTCATCATGGCGGCCGGCCTCGCGCTGCTCTCGCTGATCAGCGCCGACACCCACTTCGGGCTGCTCAGCGTCTACATGGCGGTCCTCGGCGTCGGCGTCGGCATGCTGATGCAGAACCTGGTGCTGGCCGCCCAGAACGACGTGCCCGCCGCCGAACTGGGCGCCGCCACCTCCGTGCTGTCCTTCTTCCGCAGCATGGGCGGCACCATCGGCACCTCGGTGCTCGGCGCGATCCTCGCCAACCGGGTCACCGACGAGATGACCAAGAGCCTCAAGGAGGCCGGCGTCGCCGGTGCGGCCGGCGCCGACTCGGGCGGCGGTGAGAGCCTGCCGGACATGTCCACGCTGGCCGGCCCGATGCGGGAGATCGTGGAGCACGCCTACGGTGTCGCCACCGCCGACCTGTTCCTCATCGCCACGCCGTTCGCCCTGCTGGCGCTGGTCGCGGTGGTCTTCATCAAGGAGAAGCCGCTGAAGACCACCAGCGGCATGGAGCGGCTCGCCCAGGAGGCGGGCAACGCCGCCCCGACCGACAAGGGCCCGGCGGCCCCGGTGCACTGACCCACCGCAGGCGCCCGGACGCGGGGCCGCTCGCCCGACTCGGGCGGGCGGCCCCCTTCCTTGCCCCGCCCCGCCCGAACCGGCACGCTGCGGGGATGGCCACTTTGCTGATCGTCCACCACACGCCCTCGCCGCACTGCCAGGCCCTGCTGGAGGCCGTGGTGTCCGGGGCCACCGCGCCGGAGATCGAGGGGGTCCGCGTGGTGCGGCGGGCGGCGCTCGCGGCCACCGCGTCCGACGTGCTGGCGGCCGACGCCTACCTGCTGGGCACCCCGGCCAACCTGGGCTACATGTCCGGCGCCCTCAAACACTTCTTCGACCAGGTCTACTACCCGTGTCTGGACGAGACGCGCGGCCGGCCGTTCGGCGCGTACGTGCACGGCGGCAGCGACACCACGGGCGCGGTGCGGGCCCTGGACACGGTCACCACCGGGCTCGGCTGGCGGCGCGCGGCACCGCCGGTGACCGTGACCGGCGAGCCCGGCAGGGCCGAGCTGGCGGCCTGCTGGGAGCTGGGGGCGGCACTCGCCGCCGGCCTGACCGACTGAACCCACCGGGCCGCCGTGGCCCGCGGCGGCCCGGAGAGCCGAGGTGCGGACCGCCACGCCGGCGACGGCACCCCAAGCCGAGGCGCGAGCCGCCGTACCCCGCCGCACCACCCGGACCCCCCGCGCGAACCCCCACACCCCGCCGCACCACCGAAAGCCGACCCACGAGCCGCCGTACCCCGCGACGCACCGAAAGCCGAGGTGCGGGCCGGGCCGGGAGCGGCACACTGGTGACATGCGCGACGTCGACCGGCCGGAGAGCGTGTCCCGCGGGTTTCCCGGGACGCCGCGGAGCGCGGCGGCGGCCCGGCGCTTCGTGCGGGCCGCGCTGGACGGCGTACCCGGGGAGCTGGCCGACACCGCCCAGTTGCTGGCCGGCGAGCTGGTGACCAACACCGTGCTGCACGCCCGCTCGGCCGCCGAGGTGGCGGTGGACGTCGCGGACGGCAGGGTGCGGGTGGCGGTCAGCGACGACCGGCCGGACCAGGGCCCCGTGGCGCGGCACTATCCGCCCTGCGCCGGCACCGGGCAGGGGCTGGACCTGGTGGAGCGGCTGGCCTCGCGGCACGGGGCGGAGGGCGACGGCCGGCGCAAGACGGTGTGGTTCGAGCTGTGGCCGGACGGTCCGCCGCCGTCGCCGGCCTCCGAGTGGGACCCGGCCGGGACGTGCGGCGGCGCGGCGGCGACGGTGACACTCGTCGACGTGCCGAGCGCCCTGTGCGCGGCGGCCCAGCAGCACCGGCACGCGACACTGCGCGAACTGGCCCTCGCCGCGTCGGCCGACGCCCCGGTGCCGGGCGTGCCCGCCGCGGACCTCGCCACCGCCGCCGACATCGACCACGTACTCAGCGCCTGTGTCGCCGCCGCGTCGGCGCGGCCGCCGGCCGAGGCGCATCTGCGCACCCTGCGGCTGCCGCTGCCGGCCGGCGCCGCACCGGCGGTCCGGGTCCTGCGCCGGGTACTGGACCTGGCCGAGGACGCGGCGCGGGAGGAGCGGCTGCTCACCCTGCCGGCGCTGCCGCGCGGCCGCGCCTTCCAGGACTGGATGTTCGACCAGGTCCTGGGCCAGCTCGCCGGGGACCGCCCCACGGCCTGGACCGTGGTGCCCCGCGAACCGGACGCGAGCGCCTCCGAGCTGGTGCCCTGGGACGCCGGCCATATGCGGGCCAGCCGGTTCCCGGTGATCGCCGCCGACGACGGAAACCGGATCATCGCGGTGAACGGGCCGGCCGCCGACCTGCTCGGCTGGCGGCCGGACGACCTCGTCGGGCAACGGCTGACCACCCTCATCCCCGAGCATCTGCGCCGCCGCCACAGCGTGGCGTTCACCTCGCTGCTGCTCACCGGGCGGGCCCGCATCGTGGGCCGCTCCGTGCCGCTGCCGGCGCTGCACCGCGACGGCCGGGTGGTGCCGGTACGGCTGTACATCGAGACCCAGGAGATGGCCGACGGCCGTACCGTCTTCGTCGCCCAGCTCTCGCCCCGGGCCACCACCTCCGTCGACACCCCCGACCCGCCCGGCCCGAGCCGGGTGCCGGCGCTGCCGCAGGAGGGCCCGCCGCCGGGACCGGAGCGCCGCCGGAGCCCGGACGGGGCGCGGGCCGGCCTGAACCCGCTGGAGCGGCTCGCCCTGCTGGCCGACACCGGGGCCGCGCTGAACAACACACTGAACCTGGACGAGGGACTGCGCTCGGTCGGCCGGCTGCTGACGCGGCGGCTGGCCGACTGGTGCGCGGTGGACCTGTTCCGCGAGGACGCCCAGGTGGAGCGGGCCTGCGTCGTCCACCGCAATCCCCGGGGGCCGCATCCCTCGGCGTACGAGGGCCGGCTGCCGCCGGTCTCCGAGGCGTCCCGCGGCCCGCTGGCCCGGGCGCTGCGCGGCGCGGGCCCGCTGCTGCTCGACGGCGCCCCGCCGGCCGGCCAGATCGGCAGCGCGCTGGACGCCGATTACCGGGAACTGTTCCGCAGGCTCGGCGCGGGCAGCAGCGTCGTCGCGCCGCTGATGGCCCGCCGGGAGATCTTCGGCTCCCTGACGGTGACCCGTACGGCCGGACGGCGGCCGTTCACGGAGGACGACCTGTCCCTCGTCGACGACCTGGTGCGCAGTCTGGCCCTGGGGGTGGACAACGACCGCCTGTTCCAGCAGACCCGCAACATCGCCGAACGCCTCCAGCGCTCCCTGCTGCCGGTGCTGCCCGAGGTGGAGAACCTCCAGCTGGCCGCCCGCTACGCCGCGTCCTCCACCACCGCGCAGGTCGGCGGCGACTGGTACGACAGTTTCATCCTGCCCAACGGGGACACCGCCGTGGTCATCGGCGACGTCACCGGGCACAACCTGGACGCGGCCATCGCCATGAGCCAGTTGCGCAGCATGCTCCGCGGCATCGCGGTGGACCGGCAGGAGCCGCCCGAGACGGTGCTGCGCCGCCTGGACCTGGCCAACCACAGCCTGTACCGGGAGGCCACCGCCACCTGTCTGTACGGCCTGGTCAAAGGCGGCCCGCACGGTCCGTGGGAGCTGAAGCACTCCTCGGCCGGCCATCTGCCGCCGCTGCTGACCACCTGGGAGGGCGGGACCCGCTACCTCGACGAGGCGTCGGGGCTGCTGCTGGGCATGGACCCCGAGATGCCCCGCCGCACGGCGAGCACCGTACTGCCGGCCGGCTCGACCCTGCTGCTGTACACCGACGGCCTGATCGAGCGCCGCGACGAGCCGCTGGACCGGGGGCTGGCCCGGCTGGGCCGGCACGCGGCGGGGCTGGCCCGCGAGCCCCTGGAGACGTTCTGCGACGAGCTGCTGATCGGCCTGGGCGCCGACAGCGCCGACGACATCGCGGTGCTCGCCGTCCGTCCGCGGCCGCCGTCGTGAAACCGGGGTGCCGGGCCGGGGACGGGTCCGGTACCGTGCGGCCCATGTCGAGCCCCGAGTCGGACGAGGTGGGGGCTTTCGGTGCCGCCGTCAGCCCCCTGATCCACTGATCCACTGATCCAGCAGGACGTACCCCCCTGCGGGCGCTGACCGCGGTGCCGAGCCGAGCCGTCCTTTCCGGCCCTCCTCACCTCGGAGCTTCTCGATGCCCGCCCCGCTGTACGTGCTCGCCCTGGCCGTGTTCGCCATGGGCACCTCGGAGTTCATGCTCGCCGGCCTGCTGCCGGACCTCGCCGCGGACCTCGGTGTCACCGTGGGCACCGCGGCCACGCTCGGCACCGCCTTCGCCGTCGGCATGGCCGTCGGCGCCCCGCTCACCGCGGTCTTCGCCCGCGCCTGGCCGCCCCGCTCCGCGCTGCTCGGGTTCGTCCTCGTGTGCGCCGCGGCCCATGTGCTGGGCGCCGTCACCACCAGCTTCCCGGTGCTGTTCGCGACCCGGGTGACCGCGGCGGTGGCGAACGCCGGTTTCCTCGCCGTGGCCCTGACGACGGCCGCCACGCTGGTCCCGCCCGGCCGGACGGGGCGCGCCCTCGCGGTGCTGCTCGCGGGCACCACGGCGGCCACCGTCGCCGGTGTGCCCGGCGGTTCGGCGCTCGGCGCGCTGCTCGGCTGGCGGGCCGCCTTCTGGGCGGTCGCCGCGCTGTGCCTGCCGGCCGCCGTGGGTGTCCTCACCGGCATCCCGGCCCGCCGCGCCCGGCGGGACCCGGCCGACGGCCCGGCCCTGCGCACGGAACTCGCCCAACTCGCCCGTCCCCGCCTGCTGCTGGTCATGCTGCTGGGCGCGCTGGTGAACGCGGCGACCTTCGCCGGCCTCACCTTCCTCGCGCCGGTGGTGACCGGCGCCGCCGGGCTGGGCGACCTGTGGGTCCCGGTCGCGCTGGTGCTCTTCGGCGCCGGCGCGTTCGCGGGCGTCACCGTCGCCGGCCGGCTGTCCGACCGGCACCCGGGCGCGGTCGTCGCGGTCACCGGCCCCCTGCTGCTCCTCGGCTGGCCCGCGCTGGCCGTGCTGGCCGCCGAACCGGCCGCCCTGCTCGTCCTCGTCCTCCTCCAGGGCGCGCTGTCCTTCGCGCTCGGCAGCACCCTGATCACCCGGGTCCTGTACGAGGCGGCCGGCGCCCCCACCCTGGCGGGCTCCTACGCGACCGCCGCCCTCAACGCCGGCGCCGCCACCGGCCCCCTGGCCGGCGCCGCCGCGCTCGGCACCGGGGCCGGGGAACTCGGGCCGCTGTGGGCGAGCGGACTGCTCGTGCTGGTCGCGCTGTCTGTCGCGTATCCGCTGCGCGGGGCGCTCAGGCCGAGATATTTCTGAGGCGGTCATGCCACGCCCGGGGCTAGTGTGGCGGCCGGGGGGCGGGTTCCGCACAGGTGACAGACGTCGTGCTGTTCCGAGTGCGGGCCCGGTGGGCGGGGCGGGCCGGACGGCGGGCCGTTCGCCGCACCGGCGCGTGTGCGCCGTGATCTCCCCGCCGACCGACCGGGGAGTCACATCGTGCCGAGACCAACCTTCCGCGTCCTGACCGTCGCCCTCGCCGCGGCCACCGTGCTGGCCGGCCCGTGGCCGGCCTCCGCGCTGGCGGGGGACGAACCCGCACGCCCCTCGCTCGACCGGCTGACCACGGGCGACCGGCCCTGTGACGTGGTGACACCCACCCCGGTACGGGTCTCGCCGACCCTCCGGGCCGTGCTGGGCGACCCCGGCGGTGACCGGGTGAGCGCGCAGTTCGAGGTGGGCTGGGACGACGACGGTTCCGGCACGCCGGGCAGTCTGAGCATCGAGACCACCGCCAAAGCCGGCGGATCGGAGTTCTCCTGGCCGGTGCCCGCCACCGTGCCCGACGGGCCGGCCAGTTGGCGGGTGCGGGCCAAGGGCAGTGACGGCTACGGACCGTGGAGCGACGCGGCGGACCAGGGCCGGTGCCGGTACGTCAAGGACACCCAGGTACCGGCCGCACCCGAGGTCACCTCACCCGACGTACCGCTCGGCAGTGCCGAGTGGGTGGATCTCGTGGGGCGCTACGCGGCCTTCACCTTCGCCTCCTCCTCGTCCGACGTCACCGCGTACCACTACTCCTTCGGCGGTGGCGCACAGGCCGTCGCGCGGGCGGACGCGCCCGGGGCGCCGGTGACGGTGCGGCTGACTCCTCCCGGCACCGGGGTGACGGTCCTGGAGGTCCAGTCGGCCGACGCGGCGGGCAACCTCAGCGCGCCCACCCGGTACACGCTCCGGATCGCCTCGGCCGCCGACTCGGTGGCCCGGTGGAAACTGGACGACGCGGCGGGCTCCCTGTCCGCCGCGGAGACGTCCGGCGGACCGTCGGCCTGGGCGGGCCCCGGCGAGAGCGTTGCCTTCGGCGCCGAGGCACCCACCGGCACACCGCTCACCGGGGCCGTGTCCCTGGACGGTTCCTACGGTGTCGGGCTGCGCGCCGAGACCACGGCCGCGGACCCCGCCGCGAGCTTCTCCGTGAGCGCCTGGGTCCGCCCCGAGGACATCGACCGCACCATGACGGCGGTCAGCCAGACCGGCTTCCAGGCACCCTCCGACTTCGCTCTCGGGACCACCGTCACAGCGGACGGAACGCCGTCCTTCCGGTTCTCCCTGCCCAGCGCATCCGGCGCCGCGACCCAGGTCACCGGCGGCACCCCGGCACCCGGCGAGTGGTCCCACCTGACCGGCGTCTACGACCCGGTGAAGGGCACCGCGCGGCTCTACGTCGACGGGGTCCTCGCCGCCACCGGCGAGGCGGCGGTGCCCAGCGGACTCCCCCATGGATACGTGCACATCGGACGCGAGCTGGAGACCGACGGCGTGCACTGGACCGGCCCCTGGCACGGCGACCTCGCCGACGTCCGGGTCTGGGACCGGGTCGTGCTGCCCGCGGAGATCGCCGGTCTCGGCCACCGCACGCCGCCGCGTACGGGCTACTGGGCGATGGACACCGTGCGCACCGAGGGGGAGACGTACACCGACACCCCGGACGCCGACGGCCGCAAGAGCCTCATCCTCAACGGCGACGCCCACCTGGACACCGCCGACCCGCTGACCGGCGCGGGCAGCATCTCGCTCGACGGCGACGGCGACCATCTGGACAGCGACGACCACCAGGTCGACACCGACCGCGGCTACACCGTCACGGCCCAGGTGCGGCTGCACCAGTGGGCGCCGGAACGGGACATGGCGCTCCTCTCGCAGGGCGGTGACCAGGCCGACGCCTTCACCCTGCGCTACCGGGCCGACGGCGTCTGGGAGGCCGTCTTCGCCCACGCCGACACCGCGGAGCCGGCGACCACCACCCTGACCGCCCCCTACAGCGACGGCCCGCACACCTTCGCCGTGCAGTACGACAGCACGGCCGGCCAGGTCCGCCTCTTCCGGGACGGATACCTCGCCGACAGTGCCCCGTACGCCGCGTCCGACGCCTGGAACGCCCACCTCGCCCTCCAGGTCGGCCGCGACGGGGCCGGCCAGGGCGGCAGCCACCACCTCGACGGCGACGTGGACGAAGTCCGCACCTACGCCGGTGTCCTGTCGCCGGCGGAGATCGGCGCACTGTCCTGACCGGGGGCCCGGAAATCATTGGACGGCCTGCGGGCCGATCGGTGAGCATCCACGGATGACAGGTGAAGCCGGTGACCCGAGACCGTCGACAGCCAGCCCGAAACGTATTCGTTTCGTCGAGTTGTCCGGTGCGGTGATGTCCGCTCTGCTCGACGGAGACCTGGCCGTGGCCGGCCGGACGGCCGGGGTCGTGCTGACCGAGTACTTCCTGACGGACCGGGCACGGTGGCTGTGGCGGTTCCGGCTCGGCCAGATGGCCGCCGACCCCCGCCGTGCGCGGTGGATGGCGCGGCAGGCGGTGGTCGGCGACGACGGTCTCGTCGTCGGACATGCCGGGTTCCACGGACCGCCCGACGAGGCCGGCATGGTGGAGATCGGCTACGCCGTCGATCCCCGCTTCCGCCGCCAGGGGTACGCCCGGTCCACGCTGACCGAGTTGCTGCGCCGGGCGGCGGCCGAACCCGGGGTCACCACCGTGCGGGCGACGATCAGCCCCGGCAACGTGGCGTCCCTGGCCACGATCTCGGGCTTCGGCTTCGTCGAGGTCGGGGAGCAGTGGGACGAGGAGGACGGCCGGGAACTCGTCTTCGAGGTCGCCGCCCGCCGGGTGCCGGCCGCCTGAGGGGAGCGCGGCCGGCTCTCGTCAGAACGCCGCCCGGAAGATCAGGAACATGGTCACCGTCGCGTTCGCCGACGACATCACCGACGCGGCGGTGCCCGCGGCGGCGGCCCAGGCCGCCAGGCCCACCGAGGTGAAGACCGAGGGGCGGCGGCGGGCCGCCGGGGCGGGGCCGAGCAGGGCGGCGACCCGGCGCGGTACCGGGCCGGGCGCGGCCAGACCGGCCAGGGTGGCGACCGGGGTGCCGCGGGAGACCAGGGCCGCCTTGCCGATGGCGGTGGCCACCGCGCGGCGGTTGCCGGTGACCCGGGCGGCCTCCTCGTCGGCCCACCGCTCGGCGGTGTAGGCCACCGCGGTGCGCAGTGGCCGCAGGAACGGGTTGGCCAGCGCGGCGAGCCGGACGGCGAGCAGGAAGCGGTGGTGCCGGCCGGACAGATGGGCCCGTTCGTGGGCGAACAGCGCCCGGCGCTCGGCGGGTTCGAGGCGGTCCAGCAGGGCGGTGGTGACCACCACCCGGTCGCGCCGGCCGCCGGGCAGCGCGTAGGCGTAGGGGACGTCGTCCGGCAGCACGGCCACCGAGGTGCCGGGCAGGCCGGCGAGCGCGCCGTGGGCGCGGCGGCGTACCCGGCGGTGCCGCCACAGCGCCCGGCCGCAGGCCGCGAGGACCAGGCACAGCGCCGGGATCGCCGCCTTGCCGGCCACGTCGTCGTAGGGGACGGCGGCCCGCACCTCGGGGTCGGACCAGCCGTCCGGCAGCGGGTTGCCGGGCAATTGCGCGGTGCCGACCACCATCACCAGCGCCAGGCACACGGTGCTGCACAGGGCCATCACCGCGGCGACGGCGGTGAGCAGCCGGGTCGCGGTGCGCGGGTGCAGGTGCTGTTCGGCCAGCCGCGCGATGGGCCAGGCGGTCAGCGGCAGGACCAGCGGGAGAAAGACGAAGAGGCCCATCAGGCGTCAGTCTTCCCCTTCGTCCGCGGCGCGGGGGTGCTCCAGCAGATCGCGCAGCAGCCGCTCGTCGTCCGGGTCGAGGCCGGTGACGAAGCTGGCCAGGACGGCCTCGCGGTCGCTCTCGCCGTCCAGCACCTTGCGCATCTTGCGGGCGGCCAGGCCGGCCTGGTCCGCGGCGGGCGTCCAGGCGAAGGAGCGGCCGGCCCGTTCCCGGGTGACCGCGCCCTTGTCCAGCAGCCGGGTCAGGATCGTGATCACGGTCGTGTAGGCGAGGCCGCCGCCGAGCCGCTCCTGCACCCACCCGGCCGTCGCCGGGCCGTCCGCCTCACTGAGCGCCGTCAGCACCAGCGCCTCCAGTTCGCCCTGCCCCCTGCGGGGACGCGGGTGATCCGCCACGGTCCGTCTCCTCTCCGCCGCCGTCCGTTTTCCGAGCCGCCATCGTATAGACGCCGCGGCGGGGCGGTTTCCGTTCCCCCGGCGGACACCGTCCCGTCACCGGGAGAACGTCCGGCCGACCCCCTGCCCCACCAAGATCGCCCAACGTACCGTGTTGTCATGTCTCCGACTTACGAGGAGTACCGGTGAGGCACCCCTTCGGACGGCTGGCCGTCGCTGTCCTGACCGCGGCCGTCGCCGTCCTTCCGGCCACTGCGGCCGTCGCGCGGCAGGACCGGGCCGCGGCCCTGCCGACCGTGCACCCGCGCGCCGAGACGGCCCCGCTGAGCGACGACGAGGCCGGCGGCAACGCCGACGCGGACGACCCCGCGATCTGGCGGGACGCGGCCGACCCGGACCGCAGCCTGGTCATCGCCACGGCGAAGGAGGGCGGGCTGCGGGTCTACGGCCTCGACGCGCGGCTGGTGCAGTCGGTCGCGGCGCCGGCCGGACCGACGCCCGAGGACGCCCCCGGCCGGTTCAACAACGTCGACCTCGTGCCGGGCGTGCGGCTCGGCCGGGGCCGGGCGGACCTGGCGGTGACCACCGACCGCGGCAACGACCGGCTGCGGATCTACCGCGTCGACCCGGCCGCGCCCGGCGGCCCGCTCACCGACGTCACCGACCCGGCCGCCGCGCCGGTCTTCGCCGCCGACCAGGCCGAGATCAACGAGGAGCGCACCGCGTACGGCCTGGCCACCTGGACCGACCGCTCGACCGGCCGGTCCTACGCCCTGGTCAGCCGCCGCGAGCGCACCACGCTCGCCCTGCTGGAACTGATCCCGGCCGCCGCGGGCCGCGTCGGCTACCGCGAGGTCCGCACCCTGGACCTGCCGTCCGCCTTCCGGCTGCCCGACGGCACCTCCTGGTCACCGTGCGCGGAGCCGGGCGAACTCCCCCAGGTCGAGGGCATGGTCGTCGACCCCGCGAACGGTGTGCTGTACGCCGGTCAGGAGGACGTCGGCATCTGGCGGCTGCGCGCCGACCTCACCGGCACCCCCCGGCTGCTGGACAAGGTCCGGGAGTACGGCGTGCCGGGCCGCTACGACGAGGCCACCGAGGAGTGCGTCGCGGGCGCCGACCCCGGCTACGGCGGCACCCGGATCTCCGCCGACGTGGAGGGACTGACGCTGCTCCAGGAGCGGGACGGGGACGGTTACCTGCTCGCCTCCAGCCAGGGTGACGACACCTTCGCCGCGTACGACCGCGAGACCGGCGAGGGCAACGAGTACGCGGGCGGGTTCCGGGTCACCGCCGCCTCGGCCGCGCTGGACGGGTCCGAGGAGTGCGACGGGGCGGCGGTGCTCGACCAGCAGCTGGGGTCGCGGTATCCGCGCGGGCTGCTGGTCGTGCAGGACGGTCATGACGCTCCCGGTGACGGCGACACCGCCGTCACCAACTTCAAGTTCGTCGACCTCGGGGACGTGAAGGACGCCCTCGACGGCTGACGGGGGCCGTCAGGCGCAGCAGGAGTGCCGGTCCAGGCGGCAGAGGCAGGACGCCTCGACCGGTACGTCCGCCAGCGCGGCCGCCGTTCTGAGCTGCTGGGCGATGATCCGGGCCTCGCCGTCCTTGCCGAGCCGCACCAGGCACTCGTGCAGTCCGTGCAGCGCCCAGACGTTGCCGGGGTGCTGGAGGGCGCGCGGCAGGGTGTCGTCCAGGCCCAGGTCGGCCCGGTAGACCGCCTCGGCCTCCGCGACCCGGCCCTGTTCCAGGAGCAGCGCGCCGTAGGCGTGCCGGGTGGGCTGCATCCAGCCCCACGGTTCGTCGTAGGGCAGGCTGTCGTCGAGTTCGACGGAGCGCCGCAGGGCGGCGAAGGCGGCCTCGTAGTCGCCCTTGCGGTACGCCAGTTCGCCGTCGAGCATGGCGGCGGCGACGGCGAACAGGTCGGCGCAGGTGTTGTTGAAGAGGGTGCGGGAGGCGGGGACCGCGGCGACGGCCGCGCGGAACAGCTCGCGTTCGTGTTCCGCCTCGGTGATGCGGCCGGTGGCGGACAGTGCGATCCCGCGCGCGTAGCGCAGCGTCGCGGTCGTGACGCAGTACAGGCGCGGGTCGGCGGGCAGCGGCAGGGCGAGGATGTCCGCCCAGCGGCCGAACCGGATCAGTACGTGCGTCCGCAGGGCGAGGAAGCCCTCCAGCCAGTCGGCCATCGGCGGGCTCGGCACCCGCAGCAGGTCTTCCGGGATCGACTCCTCCAAGCGGGCCGTGGTCTCCAGCGCGTCCTGGAGGCGGCCGAGGAACATCGCGCCGTAGATCTTGAAGTGGTAGTCGTGCGACCGGTACAGGGTGTAGAAGTTCATCGCCCCGGCCCGGGCCCGGTACTTCTCGTCGGCGGCGATCGCCGCGGTGTTGTCGGAGAGCACCCGCCGGTAGTCGCCGCACAGGACCTCCAGGTGCGAGGGCATGTGCAGCAGGTGCCCGGCGTCGGGGACCAGGTGGCGCAGTCGGTCGGCGACGGTCAGGGCCGCCTCGGGGGCGGGGGACATCTCCATCAGGTGGACGTAGAAGTGCACGACGCCCGGGTGGTCGCGGCCGGCCCCGGTGGCGAGGGCGCGCTCCAGGACCGCCTTGGCCTGCGGGGTGCGGGCGCCCTCGGCGGGGCGGCCGGTGCGCAGGTCCCACAGCTGCCAGGGGGTCAGGTTCATCAGGGCGTCGGCGTAGAGGGCGGCGACGTCCAGGTCGTCGGGGGCGAGTTCGTGGACGGCGCGCATGGCGTCGGCGTACGGGACGTTCCACACCGAGCAGTCCGCGACCGCCTCGGGGCGCGGGTAGCGGGCGCGCAGGGCGCCGATCAGGGCGCGTTCGACGGGGGTCGCGGCGGCGGCCTTCCGATGGGCGCGTTCCACGGCGGCGTGGGTCCGCTCGACGGTCAGCGCCAGCTCGCGCTCGTCGAACGCCTCCCAGGGCTTGTTGTAGTTCGGCCCGAGCGCGTAGGCGATGCCCCAGTGGGCCATCGCGCAGTCCGGGTCGGCCGCGGCGGCGGCCTCGAAGCAGGCGATGGCCTCCTCGTGGTGGAAGGCGTACGTCCACACCAGGCCCCGGTCGAACCAGGTCTGGGCCCGCGCCGACGTGGTCGTCACGGGCCGGCCGTGCGTGCCGAGGTCGTAGTAGTCGTCCAGGTGGTCGTCGTCCATGCTGGACGTATAGCGCAACGCGTGGGCGGGGCCGTGGCTTTCCGGCACAACTGCGCCGGATCGTGTACGGCCCCGCCGCCGAGGCGGTGCGGCTCAGGTGAAGTTCACGTCACTGCACAGGAAGTACGTCTGGTCCATGTGCGACGCCTGCCAGATGGTGTAGACGACGTGCCGGCCGCTCAGGCCCGAGGTGCTGACCGGGATGTCGTAGTTGTTGGCGGGCCCGTAGCTGCCGGTCTGGGCGACCAGTTGGAGGTCGCTCCAGGTCAGCGGCTGGGTGGCGGGGTCGAAGCCCTGCCGGGTGACGTAGACGAGGAAGTAGTCCGCGCCGTGGCTCGCCTGGTCGTACAGGTGGACGGTGAAGTCGTCGGTCGCGATGTCCGTGGTCTTCCAGGCGCCCACCGCGTCCAGCGCGTTGTACCGGCCGCCCTCGGTCCGGCCGCCGCTGCACAACTGGCCGTCCGGGACGACCGCCTGGAAGTTGCCGGCGGAGCCGTTGCGGTACAGGCCGTTCCAGTTCCACATGGCGTTCGGGTCGGCCTGCCACGCCTGCCAGCACATGGGGTCCTCGTCGGCCATGGCCGGGTTCTGGAAGTCGCTGCCCCAGCGCAGCCAGCAGCCGTAGTTGCGGGAGGCGGGGTCGATGACGGAGCCGTGCGCGACGGCGGTGCCGCTCCAGGGGACGAGCGCGAGCAGGGCCGCGGCGAGCGCGCTGAGGACGAGGGTCAGGACGCGGCGGCGCCCACCTCGCAAACTGTTGGGTTCATGACAAGTGCGGGTCCGGGTCATGGCCGTGATCTCCTCTTTCCGGGTGGGGCCGATGGAGGATCGAGCACGGGAGCGCGTGTGGGAGCGCTCCCAATGCACAGGCTGCGCCCTGGGAAACACAGCCGCAATGTTCGTTTGCGCCAGTTCCGCTGCCGCGGTGGCGTGTTCGACGCGGGTGTTCGACAGGGCGCGGCGTTAGGGACCCGGCGGGTCAGGGGCGCAGGATCAGCCGGATCGGGTTGCCTTCCTTCCGCTCCAGCCGGGCGACCGCCGCGGCGGCCTCGGCCAGCGGCAGTACGCCGCTGATGGACTCGGAGAAGTCCAGCCGGCCGCCCTCGATCAGCCGCAGCAACTGCGGCAGCGCCACCGGCATGTCGGAGCCGTAGTGGCCGAGGATGCGCTGCTGGAGGTAGCTGAAGCGGGTGCCGTCGGCGACGGTGAGCGGCTTGTCGGTCAGGCCGGCCAGGACCAGCCGCCCCTTGGGGGCGAGGACGGAGAGGGCCTGCTCGCGCACCGCGGGCACGCCCGCGAAGTCGAAGGCGGCGGCGATCCCGGCCCCGCCGGTCGCCCGGCCGACGGCCTCCCGCAGGCCCGGGTCGGCGGAGTCGAGGACCAGATCGGCGCCGGCCGCGAGGGCGCGGTCGCGGGCGACGGGGTTGGGGTCGACGGCGACGACCGGGCAGGCGCCGACGGCGCGCAGCAACCGCACGGCGTGCACGCCGAGTCCGCCGACGCCCCAGACGCCGACCGCCTCGGCGGGCCGGACCGCGCCGGTCTCGGTGATCGCGCCCCACGGCGTGGACACCGCGTCGGGGATGATCGCGCCCTGGTCGAAGGGGATGGCGTCGGGCAGCAGGGTCAGGGCGTCGGCCGTGGACAGGGCGTACTCGGCCCAGCCGCCGTCGTAGTCGACGCCCCGGGTGTAGGTGACGCCGTCGCGCACCTCGCCGGCGTACAGGACCACACGCTGTCCCGGTGTCCAGGCGGTGACGCCCTGGCCGGTCTCGGCGATGGTGCCGGACACCTCGTGGCCGAGGGTGACGGTGTCGCCCCGGAGGAACAGCGGGGTGAGGGTGCCGTCGATGAGGTGGACGTCGGAGAGGCAGACCCCGGCCGCCTCGACCTTGACCAGTACCTCACCGGGGCCGGGCTGGGGGCGGGGCACCTCCTCCAGCCGCAGGGCGCGGCTCGGGACGTGCAGACGGGCGGCGAGCATCCGCTCCATGACAGGACCTCCTCGGTGCGGCGGCGACCCCGCACTTATCGCAGGTCGTCTTGCGTTAACCGTACACCCATCGCAAGTCGAGTTGCTTTAGGCTGGGTCGATGACCCCGCCGAAGGATTCCCCGCCGTCCGCCGCCCCGCCGTTGCGCCGTCGCGGGGAGCCGATGCGGCAGGCGGTGCTGGCCGCGGCGGTGGAGCTGCTGTCGAGGGAAGGGCTGGCGGGTGCGACGGTGGCCGCGGTGGCCCGCGCGGCCGGGGTGCACGAGACGTCGGTCTACCGGCGCTGGGGGACCCGCGAGAACCTGATCTTCGACGCGTTGACCACGGGGCTGGACTCCGCGCTGCCGATTCCCGACACCGGGCGGATCCGGGACGACCTGCTGGTCTTCTTCTCCCGGCTGGCCCGGCTGCTCGCCACCCCCGAGGGGCAGGCGCTGCTCCGGCTGAGCGTGGAGCGGGACGACACGCTGGACGACCGGCGCGGCCCCTACTGGCGGGACCGGCTGGACCGCGCCGTGGTGATGGTCCGACGCGGTGTGGAGCGCGGCGAGCTGGCCCCCGGCACGGACGCCGGGCTGCTGATCGAGGCGGTGAGCGGGCCGCTGTTCGTACGGGTGCTGCTCAGCGGGGCGCCGCTGGACGAGGCGCTGGTGGCGGGGCTCGTGGAGCTGGCGCTGGACGGGGCGCGGGGGCGCTGAGGCCGTGGTGCGCCGGGGCGGGGCCGGTCACGCCTCACCCCCGCTGCGGGGACCCCGGGCCCGGCCGGTACTTGTCGGTGGTCCGCGCCGGTGGCACGATGCCCGGCACCGACCACCGAAGGGGCCGACCGTGACCGACGAGCCGCAGCGGGCGCGGGCCGCCGCCGTCTTCGACGCGCTGGGCGGCGCCTACGAGAAGGCGTTCGCCGGTTCCGAGGCCCACCGGCGGTCACTGGACCGGCTGCTCGGGCGGCTCGCGCCCGGCAGCCGGGTGCTGGACGTGGGCAGCGGGACGGGACGGCCCACGGCCGAGACCCTGGTGCGGGCGGGCCACGAGGTGCTGGGGGTGGACATCTCCCCCGTCATGGTCGAACTGGCCGCCCGGCAGGTCCCCGCCGCCGCCTTCCGGTGCGCCGACATCCGCGACCTGCCGCTCACGGACGGCTCCTTCCACGCGGTCTGCGTGTACTTCGCGCTGCTCCAGATGGACCGGGCCGAGCAGCGGGACGTGGTCCGGCGGCTGACGCGGGCGCTGAAGCCGGGCGGGTACCTGGTGCTGGCCACCGTGCCGCTGGACGTGGAGGGCGTCGAGGGCGTCTTCATGGGGCAGCCCGTACGGGTGACCAGTTTCGCCGCGGCGGACCTGACGGCCGTGCTGGAGGGGGCCGGTCTGGAGGTCCTGGACCAGGAGGAGCTGCTGTTCACACCCGAGCACCCGGACGCGGTGCCGGAACCGCAGCTCTTCCTGCACTGCCGGGTGCGCGGCTGAGGACACGGGGCCGGGTGCGCGGCTGAGGCACAGGGCTTCCGGCACGAGGGGCACGCGCCTGAAGGACACAGGCCTCCCCACACGACCGGGCACGCGCCTGAAGGACACAGGCCTCCCCGCCCGGCCGCGCACGCGCCTGAAGGACACAGGCCTCCCCGCCCGGCCGCGCACGCGCCTGAAGGACACAGGCCTCCCCGCCCGGCCGCGCACGGCTGCGGCGCGGCCCCGGCGCCCGGATGGGGTAACTGCGCACGCGCCCGCCGCCGGGCGCGGCCAGAGTGGTCAGCATGACAGCACCCGGCGAGCGCAGGCGCGGCACCACGTCCACCACCGAGCGGCGGCGCGCCGTGCGCGGGGCCGGGGACGCCGCCCGGCGCGCCGCCGACGGACTGGCCGCACTCGTCCAGCACCGGCTGGAGGGCGTCTCCGCGGTGCGCCGTAGCGAGGACGACGGCTGGATCGTCAACGTGGACGTCCTGGAACTCGCGCGCATCCCCGACACCACCAGCCTGCTCGCCACCTACGAGGTCGAACTGGACCCGGCGGGCGAACTGCTCCAGTACCGCCGGATCGCCCGCTACCGGCGGGGCGCCCAGGACCAGTGACGGGCCGCCCCCGAGGCCCGCTTGCGGAAGGACCGTCGCATGATCACGAGCACCTACGAAGACGAGGTCGTCTGCGCGCCCCGCGCCGGCACCCTCTACGACGTGCTGGAACTCATCCTCGACCGCGGGATGGTGATCGACGTCTTCGTGCGGGTCTCGCTCGTCGGCATCGAGATCCTCAAGGTGGACGCGCGGATCGTGGTCGCGAGCGTCGACACGTATCTGCGGTTCGCGGAGGCGTGCAACCGGCTGGACCTGGAGCACGACGTGCGCTCCAAGACGGTGCCCGAGCTGTTCGGCGGGCCGGTGGCCAAGGCGGTCGGCCGGACCGGCGCGAAGCGGACGGCCCGCTCGCTGACCGACAAGGTCCGCGACGTCCTGTCCCCCGACGACCGTGATGCAAGGGACGACCGGGACGACCGGGACGACGACGAGCCGCGGCCGTCCGGCCGGGAGCGGAGCGCGGCCCGGCAGCACCGCCGCACCGGCCGGTCCCCGGAGTCCCGCCACGGCGGCGACCGGCCGCGCCCCCGCCGCCGCCCGACGCCGGAGGACGAGTGACCGTGACAGCGACCGCGCCCACCGCCGCCCCGGGCCTGGGCACCCTCTACGTCTACGGCATCACCGCCGCCGGCGTCCGCGCCCCGCGCACGGCCGGCGTGGACGGCGCCCCGGTGGGACTGCTGACCGAGTCCGGGCTCTGCGCGGCCGTCTCGCCGGCCCCCGAGCGGCCCCGGGCCCGGCGCCGCGACCTGATGGCCCATCAGGCGGTACTGGACGAACTGGCCGCGCAGGGGCCCGTACTGCCCATGCGGTTCGCCGTCCTCACCCCCGAGCCGGCCGCGCTGCGCACCCAACTGCGTACCGAGGGCGACCACTTGAGGCGTCAACTGGAGGCGATCGCCGGCTGCGTCGAGATGAACGTCAAGGGCACGGTGGTGTCCGACTGCCTCGCCGAGCTGGTGCGCCGGGACGAGAACCTCCGTTCGCTGGCGCTGCGGACCCGGCGCCGGCCGGACTACGAGGCCAACGTGCGGCTCGGCGAGGCGCTCGCCCAGGCTGTCCGCCGCGAGGCGCGGCGCGCGGCCCGGGACGTGCTGGACCGGCTGACGCCGCTGGCCGTGCGCACCGCACCGGGCCCGCTGGACGACGAACGGGTGCTCAGTACGTCGTTCCTGGTGCGCGCCGCCGACGAGCCGCGTTTCCGGCGGGAGGCGGCCGCGCGGGCCCGCGCCTGCGGGGACCGGCTGGCGCTCGGCGTGACCGGGCCGCTGCCCTGCTACAGCTTCGTCGACGCGCGTCCCGCGCCGGCCGGGCGGTGACGGGATGGGACTGGTGAGCGGCCTGTTGCTGCTGCCGCTGGCCCCGGTGCGCGGCACGGTGTGGATCGCCGACCACCTGCTGGCCGAGGCCCGGCGGCAGCACGACGACCCGCGTGCCCTGCAGGCGCGGCTGGCGGCGCTCAACCGCGCGCTGGAGGCGGGCGACATCGACGAGGCGGCCTTCGAGCGGGAGGAGGAGCGCCTGCTCACGCTCCTCGAACGCCGGACCGGGCCGCGCACGACCAGAGACCGGCGAACGCGAACGCAGGGAAGGCACGTATGAGCGACAACAGGGCGGCGCTGGCGGCGGCCGTGGCCGGCGGCTACCTCATGGGCCGCACGAAGAAGGCGAAGCTGGCCTTCGCCGTCGGCTCCTACCTCACGGGACGGCGGCTCGGCCTCGCGCCGGGGCAGGTGCTGTCTCAAGGGCTGGGCCGGCTGCAACAGGTCCCGCAGTTCCAGGAGTTGTCGGACCAGGTGCGCGGCGAGCTGCTGACCGCCGGGCGCGCGGCGGTCACCGCCGCCGCGAGCCGCCGGCTGGACCGGTTCGCCGACGCGCTGCGCGAGCGCACCGACACGCTCGACGGCGCGGGCCGCCGGGACGAGGACGGGTACGAGGACGGGCACGGGGACGGGTACGAGGACGGGGACCCGGAGGAGACCTGTGACGAGGACGAACCGCCTCGCAAGACCGCCAAGGCCGCCCAGACCGCCCAGACCGCCAAGAAGGCGGCCGCGCCGGCCCGGCGTCAGCCGCGGGGAGGTGGCCGACGATGACGGCGAACCAGGCACTCGGCAACCTCAAGGAGGCCCTCGGCGGTTATCTCTCCGCCAAGGGTTCCGGCCTCACCGACCGGGCCGGCGAGCGGGTCAAGGACCTCACCGGCCGGCTGACCGACGTCGCCGAGGGCAAGGGCGGCGGCGGTGGCTCCCAGGACGGCGGGCCGCGCGGCAGCGTCAAGGCCACGCACATCATGGAGACCGTCGACGTCGGCGTGCCGCTGCGCACCGTCTACGACCACTGGACGCGCTTCGAGGACTTCAGCGACTTCACCAAGGGCGTCCGAGGCGTCAACCGCACCGACGACACCACCTCCGACTGGAACGTCAAGGTCGGCCCGTCCGCCCGCAGTTGGAAGGCGACCGTCCAGGAGCAGATCCCCGACGAGCGGATCGTGTGGACCTCCGAGGGCGCCAAGGGCAGTACCACCGGTGTCGTCACCTTCCACGCCCTCGCGCCGGCCCTGACCCGGATCGTGGTGGTCGTCGAGTACTACCCGGCGGGCTTCTTCGAGAAGACCGGCAACCTGTGGCGCGCCCAGGGGCGCCGGCTGCGCCTCGACCTGAAGCACTTCGCCCGGCACGTCACCCTCCGGGGGGACGAGGAGGTGGAGGGCTGGCGCGGCGAGATCCGCGACGGGGAGGTGGTCCGGACCCATGAGGAGGTGCTGGAGGACGAGAGCGCGGAGCAGGACGAGGACGGTTACGACGACTACGAGGACGACGAGTACGACGAAGAGGAAGACGACGAGGACGAGGACGAGGACGAGGATGTTGAGAGCGACGAGGATGTTGAGAGCGACGAGGACGACGGCCCTGTGAGGGACCCGCGGTGACCGACCTCGACCACCGGTACCCCGGCGGCCCCGAGCCGCAGCCCTATGCCCCCGTCACCGGCAACCTCGCCGACCTGCTGGAACGGGTCCTGGACAAGGGCATCGTCATCGCCGGCGACATCAAGATCGATCTGCTGGACATCGAACTGCTCACCATCCGGCTGCGGCTGTTCATCGCCTCGGTGGACACCGCGAAGAAGGCCGGCATCGACTGGTGGGAGACGGACCCGGCGCTGTCCTCGCGGGCCGCGCACGACGCGCTCGCCGAGGAGAACGCGCGGCTGCGGGCCCGGTTGGACGCCTTGGAGGAGAGTGCCGAGGACACCTTGGAGGAGGCCCGGTGAGCCACTTGTCCGCGCCCGGCCGTGTCGTGTGCGCCTTCGCCGTCACCCGTACGCCGCCGCCCGCCGACGTGCTGGCCGCGACACCCGGCCACGCCGAGGGCGGCCCGCTGCGGGTGCTGCCCGCCGGGGACCTGTACCTGGTCGTGCAGGACGTCCCCGCCGCGTCGTTCGACGAAGCCGCCCTCACCGAACGGCTCAACCGGCCCGCCGACCTCGAGGACTGCGCCCGCGCCCACCACCGGGGCGTCGAGGCCGCCGCCCGTACCGGCCCCGTCGTGCCGCTGCCGCTGGCCACGCTCTACCGCACCGACCACAGCGCCGCGACGGCCGTCACCTCCCGCGCGGCGGAACTCGGCGCGCTCCTCGACCGGCTCCGGGGGCGTACGGAGTGGGCGGTCAAGGTGCACGCCGCCGAGGCTGACGGGCCTGCGGACCCGGCACCCGACGGCGTCGACGGCCGCTCCTACCTCAGCCGGGCCAGCGCCCGCCGCCGGATCCGGCAGGACAGCCGCGGCCGGGCGGCCGCCGGTGCGGAGGCCGTCGACACGGAGCTGCGGCGGTACGCCGTCGCCGCCACCCGGCACCGTCCGCAGAGCGAACAGCTGACCGGCCGCCGCGCACCCCAGCTCCTCAACGCCGCCTACCTGGTGGACGACGCCCGCCGCACCGGCTTCACCGCGGCACTGTCCCGGCTCCGCGCGGACGGCGGGGCCGCGGGCGTCGAGCTGAGCGCGTCCGGGCCCTGGATCCCGTACTCCTTCGCCACATGGGACTCCGCGGGAGACCCCACATGTGACTTCACGCGGGACGACCGGGAGAGCGCACCGGAGGCGGTGCGGTCATGACCGCCCCGGACGTCCGCGAGCCCGGCCTGACCCATGTGCCGTGGAACGGCCCCGACCAGTACGCGCCGCTCGGTGTCCCCCTGGTCGACCTGCTGGACCGGGTGCTGGCGACCGGCGTGGTGGTCAGCGGCGACCTGGTGCTGGCCATCGCCGACGTACCGCTGGTGCGGGTCTCGCTGCACGCCCTGCTGTCGTCGGTGAACGAGCGGGTGCCGTCCCCCTGGCCGGACAGCGGGCCGCTGTGACCGCGCCGCGCGACCGCACCCTGGACCTGGACCCGGACCGGGTCGGCAACGACCTGGCCGCCCTGGTGCTGACCGTCGTCGAACTGCTGCGGCAGCTGATGGAGCGGCAGGCCGTGCGGCGCTTCGACGAGGGGACGCTGAGCGCGGAGCAGGAGGACCGGCTCGGCACCGCCCTGATGCTGCTCGACCAGCGCATGGACGACCTGTGCGAACGACACGGGCTGACCCGCGCCGACCTCAACCTCGACCTGGGCCCGCTGGGCCCGCTGCTCGCCGACCCCGAGCCCTGATCTCCCTCTCCCCCTCCCCCTCTCCCCCTCCCCCTCTCTCCCCCACCCTCCCCCGCACCCTCTGATCGCTATGATGAGCCAAAACGCTCAAACGAACATTCTCGGGTGAGGCTCGGGTGGGTGGGGAGGCCCAGGTGCGGGAGCCGGTCGAAGTCAGGCGGCAGCGGATCATGGCGGCGGTCCGGGCGCGTGGCACCGCGCGGGTGCGGGATCTCGCCGAGGAGCTGCGGGTCTCGGTGGTGACGGTGCGCCGGGACGTGGAGGAGCTGACCCGGCAGGGCGGTCTGCGGCGCGGCCACGGTGTGGTGCGGTCCGCCGAGACCGCCGAGGAGCCGGCCGCCGAGGTGCGGGACGGGGGCCGGGTGGCGCTGGTGGTGCCGGAGCGGCACGCGTATCTGGCGGAGGTGCTGCACGGCGCCCGGACGGTGCTGGAGGCGGCCGGGGTGCCCTTCGCCCTGCACATCGCGGCCCGCGCGGCGGGCGCCGAGCGGCCGTTGGTGGAGCGGGCGCTCGCGGACGGCGCCCGGGGGCTGCTGATCGCGCCCCGCTGGCTCGGCCGGGCGCACGAGGCCGCCGACCACGGCTGGCTGGCCGCGCTGGAGGTGCCGACGGTGCTCATGGAGCGGCGCCCGCGGCCGGGCAGCCCGGCGCACGCGCTGGACTCGGTCTGCTCGGACCACTGGTACGGCGCGCATCTGGCCGTGGAGCACCTGGTGGGGCTCGGGCATCGGCGGATCGTGTTCGCGTCCCGGGAGGACAGTCCGACCGCGCGCACACTGCGGGCCGCGTTCACCGAGATAGCCGACGCGCATCCGCTGGTCGAGGAGTGGGCGTGGACGCTGAGCGCGCCGGGGGCCGGGCAGGAGGGGCCGTACCCGGCGGACGAGACGGGCGAGGTGCCGGCGCTGCTGCGCAAGACCGGCGCGACCGCGCTGGTCGGACACGGCGACGAGGACGCGCTGATGATCGTGCAGCGACTGGCCGAGGAGGGGGTGCGGGTGCCGGAGGACTGCTCGGTGGTGGCGTACGACGACGTGGTGGCCGGGCTCGGCACGCCGCCGTTGACAGCCGTGTCGCCGCCCAAGGGGGAGGTCGGGCGGGTGGCCGCGGAGCTGCTGCTGCACCGGCTGCGCACGGAGCCGGGACGGCCGGCCCAGCGGGTCGAACTGCTGCCCCAGCTGACCGTGCGCGGCTCGACCCGACGGCTGACCGACCCTGGACCGGCCCTGGGCTGACAACCCCGGACCGATCGTTTGAGCGTTTCACTTTCTTCTGATCGATCTATTGACCGTTTGAGCCGTGGCGTTCAGGATTCCCGTGTCCCGAAGAGTCGTGTCGTGGACGACGACACGCAGGAGCCGCGGGAGGCGCCATGCCCGGTCGACACAGTCGTCGATCCGTGCTCGCCGCGATGGCCGCAGTGCCGCTGACAGGAGCCGTGGGCGCCTGTAGCGGCGGCAGTGACGGCAGTCGGTCGAGCGGCACGAGCAGAACCACGCGCATCACCTTCTGGTCCGCGCTGCGCGGCAGCCAGGAGGTGGTCGACGCGTTCAACCGCACCCACGACCGCATCCAGGTCGATTTCCAGCAGATCCCCTCCGGCGGGCAGGGCGGCTACGCCAAACTCAGCAACGCCGCCCGGGCCGGCAACGCCCCCGACGTCGCCACCCTGGAGTACCCCCAGGTACCCGGGTACGCCATCGACGGGGTGGCCCGGGACATCACCGGTCTGGTCGACGACCGGCTGCGCCGCAAGCTGCTGCCGCAGGCGCTCGGGCTGACCACCTTCGAGGGCCGGGTGTTCAGCGTGCCGCTGGACATAGAGCCGATGGTGCTGCACTACCGGACCGACCTGTTCGACCGGTACGGGCTCGAAGTCCCGCGTACCTGGGACGAGTTCGCGGCGCAGGCGCGCCTGGTGCGGCAGCAGGCGGCCGACCGGCGGCTGGTGCTGTTCCCGACCGACGGGATGACCCAGTTCGCCGCGTACGCCTGGCAGGCGGGCGCCCAGTGGTTCGACACCTCGGGCGGCGCCTGGAACGTCTCGCTCGCCGACGCCCCGTCCCGGCGGGTCGCCGCCTACTGGCAGCGGCTGATCGACGCCGGCGACGTGTTCATGAACGCCGTGGAGAGCCGGCAGTCGGACGCGCAGATCGGCGACGGGCTGGTGCTGACCCGGCTCAGCGGGGCCTGGGACGCGGGGGCGCAGATGAACGCCCGGCCCGGGCAGAAGGGGCAGTGGCGGATCGCGCCGCTGCCGCAGTGGGACCCCGCCCGCCCCTCGGCCGGCACCCACGGCGGGTCCACCTTCGCCGTCACCAAGGACAGCCGGCACCCCGAGGCCGCGATGGAGTTCATCGCCTGGCAGGTCTCCCACCCGGACGCGCTGCGCGCCCGCCTCTCCAGCGGCACCAGCAGCCAGTACCCGGCCGCGCCCGACCTGGTCGCCGTCGGCCGGGAGGCGTTCGACCGGTCGTACTACGGCGGGCAGGACATCTACGCCCTGTTCGAGCGGGAGGCCGAGAAGATCGGCGAACAGTGGGTGTGGGGGCCCCGGATGACCGCCACCCAGAAGGTCATGCAGGACTCGTTCGCGCGGGTCGGCGGCGGTCAGGGCAGCCTCGTCGAGTCACTGCGCAGCGCGCAGGACGGCACCATGCCGGACCTTTTGGCCCTGGGCCTGTCCACCACCCAGCACAGCACCTGAGCCGCCGAAAGGCAGGTGACACCCATGACCGCGACCACCCACGAACGGGTGCCGGCCGGCACCCCCCGCGCCGCCACCCCGTCCGCCGCCGGGCTGCGCGCCCGCAAGGCGGCCCAGCGCCGCCGGCTGGCCGCCTGCGGCGTGCTCATGACGCCGTTCTTCGCCCTGCTGCTGACCGTCTTCCTGATCCCGGTCGGCACCGCCGTCTACCTCAGCTTCTACAGCGACGACCAGCCCGGCCTGGGCTTCGGTCCCGAGCGCACGGTCTTCGTCGGCCTGCGCTCCTACGCGGCCGTCCTGACCGACCCGACCTTCCTCGGTGGGCTCGGCACGGTCGCGCTGTACTGCCTGCTCTACCTTCCGTTGATGGTCGTCGGCGCGCTCGCCCTCGCCCTGCTGCTGGACTCCGGGGTGGCCCGGCTGCGCGCCTTCGCCCAGCTCGGCCTCTTCCTGCCGCACGCGGTGCCCGGCATCATCGCGGCGCTGATCTGGCTGTACCTGTACACGCCGGGCATCAGCCCGGTCATCGACCTGTTCGCCCGCGCCGACCTCACCATCGACTTCCTCGGCGTGCACACGGTGATCCCGTCGATCGTGAACATCGCCCTGTGGAGCAACCTCGGCTACAACATGGTGGTCTTCTACGCCGCCCTGCAGGCCGTGCCGCGCGAGGTGATCGAGGCGGCCGTGGTGGACGGCGCCGGGCCGGTGCGCACCGCGCTCCAGGTCAAGACCCCGCTGGTGCGCGCCTCCATCGTGATGGTGGCCATCTTCACCCTGATCTGGGCGCTCCAGCTGTTCACCGAGCCGATGCTGCTCAGCCAGTCCTCCCCGATGATCAACTCCCGGTTCTCGCCGAGCATGTACATCTACGACGCGGCCTTCAACCGCACCAACTACAGCCTGGCGGCGGCCGCTTCGGTGGTCCTGCTGGCCTGCACCATCGCCCTGTCCTACGGCGTCACCCGCTTCACCAGCCGCGCCGACGCCGCCGAGGAGGCCCGATGAGCACCCGTCTGCTGGGGCGGCTCACGGTCAACGTGGTCGTCGCCGTCTCCGTCCTCTACACCCTGCTGCCGGTGCTGTGGCTGCTACTGGCCTCCACCAAGAACCGGGACGCGCTGTTCAGCAGCGACCTGCTGTCGTTCGGCGACTTCTCCTTCGTCCGCAACATCCAGGACCTGTTCGCGATGGACGGCGGGCTGTACGGCCGCTGGTACCTCAACAGCCTGCTGTACGCGGTGCTGGGCGCCGCCGCCGGCGCGCTGGTGAGCGTGGCCTGCGGGTACGCCTTCGACAAGTACCGCTTCCGGCACAAGGAGAAGCTGTTCGGGCTGGTGCTGGCGGCGGTCATGGTGCCGCAGACGGTGCTGGCGCTGCCGCTGTATCTGATGGCCTCCGAAGCGGGCCTGGTGAACACCTTCTGGGCGGTGTTCATCCCGGTGCTGTTCAACCCGTTCGGGGTGTACCTGGGCCGGATCTTCAGCCGGGGCTACGTCCCCGACGAGGTGCTGGAGGCGGCCCGGGTGGACGGCGCCGGCGAGCTGACCACGTACGCCCGGGTGGCGCTCAGGATGCTCGGTCCGGGGCTGGTCACCGTGTTCCTCTTCCAGCTCACCGCGATCTGGAACAACTTCTTCCTGCCGATGGTGATGCTGTCGAACCAGGACCTGTATCCGGTCAGCCTCGGCCTGTACCAGTGGAACAGTTCCGCCTCGGTGTCGCCGGAGTACTACCCCGTGGTGATCATGGGGTCGCTGCTGGCCGTCGTTCCCCTCATCCTCGCCTTCGTGCTGCTCCAGCGTTTCTGGCGCAGCGGACTGACCGCCGGAGCCGTCAAGTGAGCCCGCACGTCCCTGGTCCCGGCTTCCGGCCCCGCGCGGCCGTGGCCATGTCCCCGGCCGCCGCCGAGGCCGTCCTCGACCCGGAGTCCCTCGCCACCCTCCGTACGCTCTGCGACCTCGCCCCCTTCCCCGTCCTGGACGACCTGTCCACCCCGCGCGCCAGGTCCGTGCTGGCCGGCGTCGACCTGCTGGTCACCGGCTGGGGCTGCCCGCCGCTGGACGCCGGGGTGCTGGCGGCGGCGCCCCGGCTGCGGGCGGTGGCGCACACCGCGGGCAGCGTCCGCGGCCATGTCACCGACGCCTGCTGGCAGCGTGGTGTCGAGGTGTCCTCGGCCGCCGCGGCCAACGCGGTGCCGGTGGCCGAGTACACCCTCGGCATGATCCTGCTCACCGGCAAGCGGGCGCTGGAACAGGCCCGCGCCTACCGCGCCACCCGGCGGCGCGACGACTGGCTGCGCACCCCGCGCACCGTCGGCAACCACCGCCGCACCGTCGGCGTCCTCTCCGCCTCCCTGATCGGCCGCCGCGTCATCGACCTGCTGCGCCCGCACGACCTGGAGGTGCTGCTGCACGACCCGTACGTGTCGGACGCCGACGCGGCCGAACTGGGCGCCGAACGCGTCGAGTTGGCAGAGCTGTTCGCCCGCTGCGACACCGTCAGCGTGCACACCCCGCTGCTGCCCGAGACCCGGGGCCTGGTGAGCCGGGCGCTGATCGACTCGATGCCGGACGACGCCGTGCTCATCAACACCTCCCGGGGTCCGGTGGTCGACCAGGACGCGCTGACCGACGCGGTGCGGGCGGGCCGCGTCCGGGCCGTCCTGGACGTCACCGACCCCGAGCCGCTGCCGCCCGACCACCCCCTGTGGGACTGCGAGAACGCCCTGATCACCCCGCACCTGGCCGGCTCGGTCGGCAACGAGTGGCGGCGGCTGGCCGACCTGGCCCTCGCCGAGATCGCGCACTGGGCGTCCGGCGCGGGCTTCCGCCATCCCGTACGACGCGAAAGGCTGGCCTTCCTGGCATGAGCATTCCCTTCGAACTGCCCGCCGAAGAGCGGGCGTTGAGCCCGTACACCGGGTACACCCGCGCCCACTGGGAGGCGGTGGCCGACGGGCTGCTGGCCGCCGCCTGGCGGTGGCGCACCCCGGGCGGCGCCCTGCTCGACCTGCCGGGGCGGCCGTCCCGGTCGGGGACCCGCTCGGACGGTCTGGAGGGCTACGCCCGGACGTTCCTGGCCGCCGCGTTCCGGGTGGCGGGCGCGGGCGGCGCCGACCCGCACGGCTGGCTGGACCGCTACGCCGAGGGCCTCGCCGCCGGCACCCGCACCCCCGGCCGGGACGACACCGAGTCCTGGCCGCTGATCCTCGACCACGACGTGCAGGGCCAGCCGATGGTCGAGTCGGCCTCGGTAGCGCTGGGGCTGCGGCTGACCGCGCCCTGGCTGTGGCAGCACCTCGACGCCGGCGTCCAGGACCAGGCGGAGGAGTGGCTGCGCGGGGCGCTGCGGCACACCCCGGCCCCCAACAACTGGTACCTGTTCCCCTACACGGTCGCCGGTTTCCTGGAGTCGGTCGGGCGCGGTGACGCCGAGACGGCGGCCGTCCGGGACCGGGCGCTGGAGCTGCTGGAGGGCTGGTACCGGGGCGGCGGCTGGTACGCGGACGGCGACGGCCGCGCCTTCGACCACTACAACGGCTGGGCGCTGCACCTGTACCCGGTGCTCGACGCCCACCTCGGCGGCGACCCGGCGGCCGGCGCCCGGTACGGCGAGCGGTTGCGCGAGCACCTCGCCGGCTTCGCGCTGCTGTTCGGCGGGGACGGGGCGCCGCTGCACTTCGGCCGGTCCCTGACGTACCGTTTCGCCGCGTCGGCGGCGGTCGGCCTGGGCGCGCTGACCGGGCACACCCCGCTCACGCCGGGCGTCTCCCGGCGGCTGGCCAGCGGCAGCCTGCGGTACTTCCTGGACCGGGGCGCGCTCACCGACGACGGGCTGCTGAGCCTCGGCTGGCACGGCCCGCACGACGCCGTCCTCCAGTCCTACTCCGGCCCCGCCTCCCCCTACTGGGCGTCGAAGGTTTTCGTGGCGCTGCTGGCGCCCGCCGGCCATCCGCTGTGGACGGCGACCGAGGAACCGGCGCCGGTGGAGACAGCCGACCGGGTGCTGTCCCTGCCCGCCCCCGGGCTGCTGGTGCAGGCGACCCGCGCGGACGGGATCGTACGGCTGCACAACCACGGCAGTGACCATGTCCGGTCGCACGAGGGCGAGTCGGCGGCCGGGGACGACCCGCACTACGGGCGGCAGGCGTACTCGACCCGGACCGGGCCGACGGCGCCCGGGAACGCCGCCGACAACCACCTCTCGGTCGAGGTGGCCGGCCGGCCGAGCGTGCGTCGGCGTCTGCACCCGCTGGGCGCCGGGCACGGCGACGGCTGGGGCTGGGCGGCGTCCTGGCACCGGCCGGTCTTCGCGGGCGGGCCCCCGATGGTGCCGGGGCTGCGGGTGGACAGTGTGACCGTGGCGGTCGGGGCGTACGAACTGCGGGTGCACCGGGTGAGCGGGGCGCCGGCCGGAACCCGGGTCACCCAGACCGGGTGGGCCACCGGTCCCGACGAGCCGCTGATCTCGTCCCTGCACGGCCTGCACGGCTTCGACCCGGCCGCCGAGCCGCTGCGCGCCCCGCAGGGCACCGCGTGCACCCGCTGGGCCGAGGTGCCCCGCCTCACCGGCACGGCGCGGGGCACCTCGCTGCACGTCTGCCTGGCCGCCCTCACCGCGGCGCCGGGGCCGGGTCCGCTGCCGGCGGCCGTCGTGGAGTGCGCGGTGGACGGCACCACGGGTCTGGAGCTGACCTGGGCCGACGGCGGCGGACGGACCCGGGTCTGCTTCGATCCGGTCCGGGTCACGCACCAGGCGGGCTGAGCCGGCGGGCGGGGGTCCCCCGCCCGCCCGTGTCCGGTCGCGGCCCGGGCCAAGAACCGTGAGGCTGGTACGGCACGGGTCACCCGGAGCCGGGAGCTGCCATGTACAAGTCGTCCTGCGCGCTGATCGCGGCGCTGGCCGTCGTCCTCGCCTGCCCCGTCGCGTCGGCACAGGCCGTCGCGGCGCGCGTTCCCCTCGACGTCACCGCCACCGAGTGCCTCAGGGGCGGCGGGTCGTTCCTGGTGCTCTGGGACGGCCAGGGCGGCTGGATCAAGCAGTGCCAGGGCGGCACCCACGACGGCGAGACGATCGTCTGACACACCGTCACCCGGGCCGCCGTCATTTCGGCGCGCTGATCCCGGCATCCGTGGGTACCCGCCGCGCGGCCGGGGACCCGTGCCCCGACCGTGACGACAACGACCGGCCGGCCGACATCGGAGGAAGAGACGTATGAGCGAGGCCAACCCTCTCAAGCGGGTAGCCGACAAGGTCAGCGACGCCCTGCGGGGCGACGGACCGGAGGATGGTGTGCCCGGCAAGCCGGGGCCCGAGTCGCCGTCCCTGGCCGAGCCCACCGAGCCCCGTGAGCCGCTGCCGCCCAAGCCCGACCAGAGCGGCCCGGACACCGTGTCGCCGACCGGGCAGCCGACCGGCGCGGACCAGGCGCGCAAGGCGCAGTCCGGGGCCTATCTGACGAACGCGCAGGGCACCCGGCTGTACGACACCGACCACTCGCTCAAGGCAGGTCCGCGCGGTCCGGTGCTCCTCCAGGACCACCATCTGCGCGAGAAGATCATGCACTTCGACCACGAGCGCATCCCGGAGCGCGTGGTCCACGCCCGGGGCGCGGGCGCGCACGGCACGTTCCAGAGCTACGGCACCGCGGCCTCCGTGACCAAGGCGGCGTTCCTCGCGGCGGACGTGGAGACGCCGGTGTTCACCCGGTTCTCCACCGTGGCGGGCTCCCGGGGCTCCTCGGACACCGTGCGCGACACCCGCGGTTTCGCGACGAAGTTCTACACCAGCGAGGGCGTCTTCGACCTGGTCGGCAACAACATCCCGGTGTTCTTCATCCAGGACGCGATCAAGTTCCCGGATGTCGTGCACTCGGTCAAGCCGCACCCGGACCGGGAGATCCCGCAGGCGCAGAGCGCGCACGACACCTTCTGGGACTTCGTCTCGCTGCACCCCGAGGCCACCCACCACACCATCTTCTTCATGGGCGACCGGGGCATCCCGCGCTCCTACCGGATGATGGAGGGCTTCGGCGTCCACACCTTCCGGCTGGTCAACGCCGCCGGCGAGACGACGCTGGTGAAGTTCCACTGGAAGCCGAAGCTGGGCACCCACTCGCTGGTGTGGGACGAGGCGCAGCTGATCAACGGCGTCGACCCGGACTTCCACCGCCGGGACCTGGCCGACGCCATCGAGGCGGGCGCGTACCCGCAGTGGGAGCTGGGCATCCAGACCTTCCCCGACACCCCGGAGCAGACCTTCGAGGGCATCGACCTGCTGGACCCGACCAACCTGGTGCCCGAGGAGCTGGCCCCGGTGCAGCCGGTCGGACTGCTCACCCTGAACCGCAACCCGTCGAACTACTTCGCCGAGACCGAGCAGGTCGCCTTCCACGTCGGCCACCTCGTGCCCGGTGTCGACATCACCGACGACCCGCTGCTGGCGGGCCGGCTGTTCTCGTACCTGGACACCCAGATCACCCGGCTCGGCGGCCCGAACTTCCCGCAGCTGCCGATCAACCGGCCGCACGCGCCGGTCAACGACATGCTGCGGGACGGCATGCACCAGACGGCGGTGCACCGGGGCGTGGCGCCGTACCGGCCCAACTCCCTGGACGGCGGCTGTCCGTTCACGGCCGGCGCGGACGCCGGGGCGTTCGTCGAGGCGCCGGTGCGGGTGCCGGAGGGCCGCAAGGTGCGCGAGGCGCCCGAGTCGTTCGCGGACCACTACAGCCAGCCGCGCCGGTTCTGGCTGAGCATGAGCCCGGTGGAGAAGGAGCACATCGTCGGCGCCTACACCTTCGAGCTGGGCAAGTGCTACGAGCAGGCGGTCCGCGAGCGCACCCTCCAGGTGCTGGCCAACATCGACCCGGACCTGTGCCGACAGGTCGCCACCGGGCTCGGCCTACCGGCCCCGGAGCCGACCGTGCCACTGGCCGACGTGCAGCCCAGTCCGGCGCTGTCCCAGTTGCACGGGACCTGGCCCACCGCGGGCCGGATGATCGGCATCGTGACCGGCGGCGACGACCTGGAGGGGGTCGCGGCGGTGCGGGAGGCGGTGCTGACCGCGGGCATGGTGCCGCTGGTCGTCGCGCCCACCGGCGGTCCCCTGGGCGGCGGGGCGCTGACCCCGCAGCGCACGTTCGTGACGGCGCGGTCGGTCGAGTTCGACGCCGTACTGATCGCCGGGGTGCCCGCGCCGGGCAGTGACGCGTACACCGCGCGGGACGCGAAGTCCGACCCGGCGCCGGTCGGCGGGGCGACCACCGATCCGCGGGTGGCGCTGCTGCTGTCCGAGGCGTTCCGGCACGGCAAGGCGATCGGTGCCTGGGCGGGCGGCGAGGCGGCGCTGGAGGCGTCCGGGGTGCCCACCGACGCGCCGGGCGTGGTCCTCGCCACCTCCGGCACCTCGGCCCTGGAGCAGATCACCACGCTGCTGGGCAGCCACCGGGTGTGGGAACGCTTCACCACCCAGGTCTGAGCAGGTCCTGCCCCGGCGGGCGGGTCCGGTACGGATGCCAGTACCGGACCCGCCACGCCCGGGGCGGCACCGGCGGTCAGGTCCGACGCGGCATCAGTACAGGACCCGCAGCGCTCCCGGCAGCACCCGCGCGGTGACCGGCAGCGCGGCGTCGACCTCTCCGTCGGCGCCGTAGGGCACGCTCCGGTCGGCCTCGATGCGTATCTCCCGGCCGCGCAGCACCCGTACCTGGGGCCGGTGCACGTGGGTGCCGGCGTCCAGTTCGCGCATCAGGGCGAAGAAGAGGCGGCGCGGGGTGTGCCGGATCATGACGACGTCCAGCAGGCCGTCGTCCAGCCGGGCGGCGGGGGCGATGCGGCGGCCGGAGCCGTAGTAGCCGGAGTTGGCGGCCACCACCGTGTACCCGCGGCACAGGTGTGTCTCGCCGTCGACGGTGACGCGGTAGCCGGCCGGGCGCCAGCCGGCCACGGCGCGCAGCGCGCCAATGTAGTAGGAGGCGGTGCCGCGCAGCAGCCGGGCCCGGTTGGCGTGCCGGTTGGCGAGCGCGTCGACGCCCGCGTAGACGCTGCCCAGCACGACGGTGCGGTGGTGGACGGCCGAGGTCAGTTCGACGGTGTCGACGGGGCGGGGCGCGCCGTGCAGGAGCAGGCGGGCGAGGGCGGCGGGGTCGGCGGGGAGGCCGAGGGCGCGCGCGAAGTCGTTGCCGCGGCCGGCCGGGATCAGGCCGAACAGGGTGCCGGTGCCGCTGAGCGCGCCGCCGACCGCTCCGGTGATGCCGTCCCCGCCGACGGCGAGCACGGTTCTGCCGCGCCGCCCGGCGTCGCGGGCGAGCCGGCCCGCGTGGGCCAGGCCCCGGCTGGGCTCCGTCTCCAGCCCGGCGCCCGCCGCGCGCAGCAGCGCGGCCACCCGGTGTAGGGTGGCGGTGCCGCCCGCGGCGGGATTGACGACTGCGGTGAACTGACGCATCTGCGGGCCTTCCGGACTGACGGACCTCGAGCGAACCTGCGGCACCTGACGTACGGTGCCGCACAGTTCTCTCATGGGGGTCCGCGCCGGGCGGCGGGCGGGGTGGGGGCCGGCCGGGATCAGCCGGGGTTGTCGCCGTCCGGCCGCAGCGCCTTGCCGACCTCCGCCTCGACCTCGCGCGGCGTCTGCCCGTGCTCCCTGACGTACTCGGCCAGCGCGGTGCGCCAGTCGCGGTCGAGGTCGCGCCAGGCCCGCACCGCGGTCTCGTAGGTGCTGGACTGCCGCGGGGTCCACTGCTGCTGGGTGGGTGGGCCGTAGGCGTCCCGCAGCTGTTCGACCCGGCGCTGCGCCAGGTCCGCCGCACGCCGCTTGTGCACGAGCTCGTCGAATGTGTACGCCACAGGAAAAGACCCTAGTCACGGCATGGCTCCCGCGCGCGTCGAGCCGGTCCTCCACAAGTTGCCCACCAGGGGCCCCCGGACCCTTAACATCATGGTCACCAACCATGGCCGGACCTGCACGAGAAGTGAGGAAGCGTGTCGGACACCGAGGGAGCGGCGGTGCCTGAGCGGCTGCTGATCACCCGTACCACCACCGACGACGACGTCTGTGTCGTCACCCTCGCGGGTGAAGTGGATCTCGACGGCAGCGCTCAGCTGCGCGACGTACTGCTGTCGGGCCTGGAGGGTTCCCGGGGCGCGGTGGTCGACCTGGCGGACGTGGCCTTCATGGACTCCAGCGGCATCAACGTGTTCATCGCGGCGCACCAGGCGGCCGAGGCCGGCGGCACCTGGCTGCGGCTGGCCGCCCCGCGGCAGGCTGTGCGGCGGGTGCTCCAGCTGGTCGGGGTGGACGCGCTGATCGCCTGTTACCCGACGGTCGACCAGGCCCTCGCCGACTGACCGAGGTCAGCTCAGGGGAAGGCGCGCGTACACGGTCTTCCCCTGAGCGTGCGGCTTGGTGATCACCTCGTCGCACAGCCGGGTGACGATCTCCAGGCCGTGCCGTCCGACCCGCAGCGGATCGCGGGGCAGGAAGGTGGGAAAGCCGTCCCCGGTGTCCGACACCGCGATCTCCACCTGGTCCTCCACCAGCGTCAGCACCAGTCGGCAGGGCCCCGGCGCGTGCCGCAGGGCGTTGGTGACCAGCTCGCTGGCGACCAGGCGCGCGGCGTCCAGGAAGCCGGCGGACGTCCGTACCCCCGCCGCACCGAGCCGCCCGACGAATCCCTGGACGATGTCCCGGGAGGCGGGGATCATCGCCGATCCGCCCCTGAAGTCCACCGCCGTGGACAGGACAGACGAACCCGCGGCATCGGGTCTGCGCGCCGGAGTCATACAGAGCCTCACCGTCCGGTCCGGGGCCGAGTAGCGGAAGCCGAAGCCCGCGGCACCTCACGATACGCATCCGAGGGGCGGTTGCGATTCGCTTGCCGTCAACTTGCTCCCGGTCCCCGGTTTTTCGGACACCGCCGAAGTGTGCGGCGGCGGACCGGGGGCAGGAGGGTGCCGCGGGCTGCTCCCCGTTCCTGTCCCGGTACGCATGCGGAGCAGCCCGCGTTCACGGCCTGCGCACGGTGTTGACATGCGCACACCCCACCGGCACTCTGAGAGCGCTCTCAGCAGGTCCGTACCAACACCCCTTCCCCCCACGTCTCCGCGGCTCTGCCCCCAGGGCCCGTACGGAGGTTGCGCATGTTCCAAGGACTCCGCAGACGACTCGGGCACCGGCTCGCCGCGACGGCGACCGCCCTGGCCACCACCGTGGCGGGCGCCCTGCTCGCGACCGGTTCCGCCGCCCCGGCCGAGGCCGCGGTCCCCGCGACGATCCCGCTCCAGATCACCAACAACTCCGGCCGCTCCGGGCCGCTCTACGTCTACAACCTCGGCACCGAGCTGTCGACCGGCCGGCAGGGCTGGGCCGACGCGAGCGGCGCCTTCCACGCCTGGCCGGCCGGCGGCGCCCCGCCGGTCCCGGCCCCCGACGCCTCGATCGCCGGACCGGGCCCCGGGCAGTCCAGCACCATCCAGATCCCCAAGTTCTCCGGCCGGGTCTACTTCTCCTACGGCCAGAAACTGGTGTTCCAGCTGGCCACCGGCGGTCTGGTGCAGCCCGCCGTGCAGAACCCCAGCGACCCGAACCGCGACATCCTCTTCAACTGGTCGGAGTACACGCTCAACGACTCCGGCCTGTGGATCAACAGCACCCAGGTGGACATGTTCTCGGCGCCGTACGCGGTCGGCGTGCAGCGCGCCGACGGCACCACGGTCACCACCGGACACCTGAAGGCGGGCGGCTACAACGGGTTCTTCGACACCCTGCGGGCCCAGTCGGGCGGCTGGTCCGGCCTGATCCAGACCCGCGCGGACGGCACCGTGCTGCGGGCGCTGTCCCCGCTGTACGGCGTGGAGACCGGCGCGCTGCCCGCCTCGGTGATGGACGACTACATCAACCGGGTCTGGCAGAAGTACGCCGGCTCGACGCTGACGGTCACCCCGTTCACCGACCAGCCGGCCGTGAAGTACTACGGGCGGGTCAGCGGCGGTGTCATGAACTTCACCAACAGCGCGGGCGCCGTCGTCACCAGCTTCCAGAAGCCGGACGCGAGCAGCGTCTTCGGCTGCCACCGGCTGCTGGACGCGCCCAACGACCAGGTGCGCGGCCCGATCTCCCGCACCCTGTGCGCGGGCTTCAACCGGTCCACGCTCCTGACCAACCCGAACCAGCCGGACACCTCGTCGGCCGGCTTCTACCAGGACGCGGTGACCAACCACTACGCCCGCGCGGTGCACGACCGGATGGCCGACGGGAAGGCGTACGCGTTCGCCTTCGACGACGTCGGCAACCACGAGTCGCTGGTCCACGACGGCAGTCCGGCCAAGGCGTTCCTGACGCTGGATCCCTTCAGCTGACCGGCCGCCCGGGGCGCGCCACCGCCCGGTGCGCCCCGGGCCCCGGGGTCAGGAGGCCGTGCAGGTGCCGACCGTCGGCACCGCGGCGCTGCCGTTCTTCGCGACGGTGAACCCGAAGCTGGTCGACCCGCCGGCCGCCAGGCTCCCGTTCCAGCTCGGCTTGACGGTCATCACGTTGCCGCCGCTGTCCCAGGTCGCCGTGGCGTTCCAGACGGCGGTGACCTTCTGCGGCGCGGTCAGGGTGACGGTCGTCGTCCAGGCACCGACCGGTACCGTGCCCGCGGTGACGGTGACCTTGCCGTTGTAGCCGTCGTTCCACTGCGCGTCCGTGGTGTACGTGGCCGTGCAGGTCGCGCCGGTGCCGGGGTCGGTGCCGCCGCCGGTGCCGCCGAGGGCGGCCAGTACGGCGTCGTAGGCGGGCTTCTTGGCGTAGGAGCCGTCGAACAGCAGCGGGGTGCCGCTGCTGCGCCAGGAGTACTTGTCGGTGACCCCCCAGACGGTGAGGCCGGTGCAGCGGCTCACCGCCAGGCACGCCTTGACCACGTTGCCGTAGCTGGTCGCCTGGGCGGTGCCGGAGCCCTCGATGTCCAGTTCGGTGATCTGCACGTCGACGCCGAGGTCGGCGAAGCGCTGGAGGTTGGCCTGGTAGTCGGCCGGCACCGGGGAGGCGCTGTTGAAGTGCGACTGGAAGCCGACGCAGTCGATGGGCACACCGCGGGCCTTGAAGTCCTTGACCATGGTGTAGACGGCATTGCTCTTCGCGTTGACGCCGTCGGTGTTGTAGTCGTTGTAGCAGAGCTTGGCGGCCGGGTCGGCGGCGCGGGCGGTGCGGAACGCCTCCTCGATGAAGCCGTCGCCCAGCTTGTCCTGGAACGGGGAGCTGCGGCGGGCGCCGCTGGAGCCGTCCTGGAACGCCTCGTTGACCACGTCCCAGCTGTGGATGTCGCCCTTGTAGTGGGTCATGAGCTGGGTGATGTGGCTGTTCATCGCCGTCCGCAGGTCGGTGGCGCCCAGTGCGCCGACCCAGGACGGCAGCTGGGAGTGCCAGACCAGGGTGTGGCCGCGGACGTCCATGCCGTGGCTCTGCGCGTGGTTCACGATCTGGTCGGCGGCGATGAAGGTGAAGCCGCCCCGGGTGGGCTCGGTGGCGTCCCACTTCATCTCGTTCTCGGGGGTCACGGAGGTGAACTCGCGGTCCAGGGTGGCGGCGTAGTCGGACTCGCCGAGGTGGCCGGCCGCGACGGCGGTGCCGAAGTAGCGGCCCTGGCCGGCCGCGGCCGAGCCGAGCGTGTCGGCGGCCTCGGCGGTGTGCGCGGCGGCCGTCAGGGCGGTCGCGGCGATCAGTCCGGCCGTCGCGGCTCTCAGTAAATGTGTCAGATGCATGACATTCCTGCGCATGACATTCCTTTCGGACAGAAGCCGGAGGGGGCGAAAGTTTCGGGCCTGTTTCCGAATGTCGCGGTGGAGGTTACGGACTCGCACGGTCCGGGTCAACGGCCGTCACCGCACGAGTTCCCGGGAACGGAAGACATGGCGTGAATCTGTTACGGCGGTGGTGGAGTCCGAAACATTCGAGCGTCGACCCCGCGTCGCCACACTCGGCCCGGCAGGGTAGACATGGACATATGGTCCGACTCCCGGGCGGATCGGCAGCCCGGCCCACCCGCAGTCCCGGCCGGCCGCGGCGCGCACCGGTCCCGGGGCTGCGGTCCGCGCTGCCCCGGCGCAGCCTGGCCGGGCAGGTGTTCGCCCTGCACGTGGTGGTGCTGCTGCTGCTCGTGCTGGCGGCGGTGGCCGCGCTGGTGCTCCAGGCCCGGGGCGACAGCCGCACCGAGGCCCGCAACCGCTCGGTCGCGGTGGCCGGGGCCTTCGCCAACTCCCCCGGGATCGTCCAGGCGCTGCGCGCCCCCGACCCCACGGCGGTGCTCCAGCCCCGGGCGGAGGCCGCCCGCAAGGCGGCGGACGTGGACTTCGTCGTCGTGCTGAACACCGACGGCATCCGCTACACCCACCCCGAACCGGACCGCATCGGCCGCAAGTACGTCGGCACCTTCGCCCCCGCGCTGGCGGGGCGGACCGTGACCGAGGAGATCGACGGCACCCTCGGCCCGCTGACCCAGGCCGTGGTCCCCGTCCGGGCGTCCGACGGCACCGTCGTGGGCCTGGTCTCGGCCGGCCTCACCACCGACCACGTGGGCGGCGCCGTCCACCGCCAGCTGCCGCTGCTGCTGGGCACCGCCGCGGCGGCGCTGGTGCTGGCCACGGCGGGCACCGCGCTGGTCAGCAGGCGGCTGCTGCGCCAGACCCACGGCCTGGGCCCGGACGAGCTGGCCCGGATGTACGAACACCACGACGCGGTGCTGCACTCGGTCCGCGAGGGGGTGCTCATCGTCGGCGGCGAGGGCACCCTGCTGCTCGCCAACGACGAGGCGCACCGCCTGCTCGGCCTGCCCGCCGACGCCGAGGGACGGCGGGTGCGCGACCTCGGCCTGGAGCCCGGCACGGCCGACCTGCTGGCCTCCGGCCGGGTCGCCACCGACGAGGTGCACCAGGTCGGTGACCTGCTGCTGGCGGTCAACCAGCGCCCCACCGACATCCGCGGCGGACCGCCCGGCAGCGTCGCCACGCTGCGCGACTCCACCGAGCTGCGCGCCCTGTCCGGCCGCGCGGAGACCACCCGGGCCCGCCTCGACCTGCTCTACGACGCCGGCGTGGGCGTCGGCACCAGCCTGGACGTCACCCGTACGGCCGAGGAACTGGCCGGCCTCGCGGTACCGCGGTTCGCGGACCTGGCCACCGTGGACCTGTCCGACGCGGTGCTCACCGGAGGCCCGCCGGAACCGGGGCGCCCGCTGTTGCGGACCGCGGTCAGCGGGACCGTGGCGGACACCGCGCTGTTCCCGCTGGGCCGGCGGATCCGCTTCGTCGCCTCCACCCCGCAGGCGGCCGCCATCCGCACCGGCCGGGCCGTCCTCGAACCGGACCTGACCCGGGCGCACGGCTGGCAGGCGCAGGACCGGGAGCGCGCGGCGCGGGTGGTGGAGTACGGCGTCCACTCGCTGATCGCCGTACCGCTGCGGGCGGGCACCCTCCGGCTCGGGGTGGTCACCTTCTGGCGCGCCGCGCGGCCGGAGCCGTTCGACCCGGACGACCTGGCGCTCGCCGAGGAGCTGGTCGCGCGGGCCGCGGTCTCCATCGACAACGCGCGCCGCTACACCCGTGAGCACAGCATGGCGGTGACCTTGCAGCGCAGCCTGCTGCCGCGCACGCTGCCCGAGCAGAACGCCCTGGAGCTCGCCTACCGGTACCTGCCCGCGCGGGCCGGGGTGGGCGGCGACTGGTTCGACGTACTGCCGCTGTCCGGGGCCCGGGTGGCCCTGGTGGTCGGGGACGTCGTCGGGCACGGGCTGCACGCCGCGGCGACGATGGGCCGGCTGCGTACGGCGGTGCACAACTTCTCCGCGCTGGACCTGCCGCCCGACGAGCTGCTCGCCCTGCTGGACGAGCTGGTCGGCCGCATCGACCAGGACGAGGGCGCCGAGTCGGCCGCCGGGGACAGCGCCCCCGTCACCGGCGCGACCTGTCTCTACGCCATCTACGACCCGGTCTCGCGCAGCTGTACGGTCGCCCGGGCCGGCCATCCGCCGCCCGCCCTGGTCCATCCCGACGGCCGGGTCGAGATCGTGGACGTCCCGGCGGGACCGCCGCTCGGGCTCGGCGGGCTGCCCTTCGAGGCGGCGGAGCTGCGGCCGGCCGAGGGCAGCCGGCTGGTGCTCTACACCGACGGGCTGATCGAGGACCGGGAGCGGGACATCGACGAGGGGCTGGCGGAGCTGCGGGCCGCTCTGGCGGCGGCCGGGCCGTCGCCCGAGGAGACCTGCCGCGCGGTGCTCGACGCCCGGCCGCCGGCCGCTTCGGGCGACGACATCGCGCTGCTCGTGGCCCGCACCCGGGCGCTCGGCGCGGACCGGGTCGCCGAGTGGCCGGTGCCGGCCGATCCGGCGGCCGTCGGCGAGGTACGGGCCGCGGTGACCCGGCGGCTGTCCGAGTGGGGCCTGGAAGAGCTGGTGTTCACCACCGAGCTGATCCTCAGCGAGCTGGTCACCAACGCGATCCGGCACGGGGCGGAGCCGATCCGGGTCCGGGTGCTGTACGACCGCAGCCTGATCTGCGAGGTCGCCGACAGCACCAGCACCTCACCGCACCTGCGGTACGCGGCCATGACCGACGAGGGCGGCCGGGGCCTGTTCCTGGTCGCCCAGCTCGCCGAACGCTGGGGCACCCGGTACACCCCGGCGGGCAAGGTGATCTGGGCCGAACAGCCGGTGCCCTGACCCTTTCCGTCCCCGCCCGGACGTACGGAACCCCGGCGCCCACGCGGGCGCCGGGGTTCCGTCGGCGGGTCAGTGGCGGAAGGCGTCCTTCGTCTTCTCCTTGGCCTGGCGGGCGTCGCCCTTGGACTGCTCGGCGCGGCCCTCGGCCGTCAGCCGTTCGTTGCCGACGGCCCGCCCCACCGCTTCCTTCGCCTTGCCCTTGGTCTGTTCCGACTTGGCCTTGGACTTCTCGGTGCCTGCCACGGTCGTTCCACCTCTGCTGTCACATCGGTTGCGGATCGTTCGCTGTCCCTGCGGGTTTCCCGCTCCGGCGCGGGGAAACGTCCCCGGGCCGCCGGGGTGAGCGGGGCCCGGCCGGGTAGGTGGTCCCTGCGCGGGCAGCCCGCCCGCCGGGAGACCAACAGGAGGCACGTGATGGCCGGACTGCTGGAGAGGATCAAGCGGTACGCGCGCAGTCCGCAGGGACGCCGGACGGCGGAGCAGGTCCGCCGGGCCGCCGCCGACCCGCGCCGCCGGGCCCAGGCCCAGGGACTGCTGCGCCGGTTCGGCAAGCGTCGCTGACGCAGGGCGCCGGGCGAGGCACCGGCTCAGTCGTGGCTCGCGTGGGCGTGGCGGTGGGACGGCTCCGCGGGGCCGGGCCGGCCGCCGTCGGCGCGGTCCCGCCGCCAGTCCGCGACGGCGACGGCCAGCGCGCACAGCATGAAGGCGACCCCGCTGCCGACCGACAGCGCCACCGCCTCGCGGTAGTTGTCGTGGGTGCTGGTCAGCACCAGGTAGAACAGGCCCGGCAGCGCGGCGGTGCCCACGGCTCCGCCGAGCCGCTGCCCGGTCTGCATGGCGCCGCCCGCCGCGCCGGCCATCCGGACCGGCACGTCGCGCAGCGTCATCGTGACGTTCGGGGAGATGACACAGCCGCTGCCGAGGCCGCCGAGGAACAGCAGCGGAGCGCTGAGGTAGGCCACCGAGCCGGCCGGCGCGAGCCACAGCACCAGGGCGGTGCCGCCCAGCCCGGCCATGACCGCGACCAGTCCGCACACGGTCAGCAGCCGCCCGTACCGGCCCACCAGGCGGCCCGCCACGGCCGCGGCGCCGGCGGAGCCGGCCGCGAACGGGGTCACCGCGAGACCGGAGCTCAGCGGTGAGTAGCCCAGCCCGTTCTGGAAGAACAGCGCGAAGACCAGCCAGACGCCGCTGAAGCCGACGAAGTACAAGGTGGCCAGGCCCGCGCCGGTGGCGTAGCCGCGGGTGGCGGTGAACAGCCCGGTGTCGAGCAGTGGATCGCCGTCCCGGGCCGCGACCCGGCGCTCCCACCGCACGAAGCCCACCAGGATCAGCGCTCCCACCGGGAACAGCCACCACAGCCGGCTCAGTCCGCCGGCCTCGGCCAGCACCAGCGGCAGCATCACCGCGAGGATGCCGACGCCCAGCAGCACCACCCCCACCGGGTCGAGCCGGCCCCGGCGGCCGGGTGCCACCCGGGGCAGCAGCCGCCAGCCGAGCACCAGGGCGACCAGGCCGACCGGCACGTTGACGTAGAAGATCCAGCGCCAGCCGTCGGGGCCGTCGGCGAGCGCCAGGATCAGGCCGCCCACCACCGGTCCGACGGCGCTGGAGACGCCGACGGTGGCGCCGAACAGCCCGAAGGCCCGGCCCCGCTCGGCGCCCTGGAACATCTGCTGGATCAGCGCGGTGTTCTGCGGGGCCAGGCTGCCGGCCGCCACGCCCTGGGCGAGCCGGGCGACGACCAGGAGCACGACCGTGGGCGCGGCGCCCGCGGCCGCGCTGCACAGCACGAAGGCGGCCAGCGCGATCAGGAAGACCCGCCGCCGGCCGAAGGCGTCGCCGAGCCGTCCGGCGGTGACGAGGGTGAGGGCGAAGGCCAGGGCGTACCCGGAGACGACCCACTGCACGGACGCGGCCGAGGCGCTCAGCTCACGCTGCATGGACGGCAGGGCGACGGCGACGATCGTCACGTCCAGCAGGGTCATGAACCCGGCGACCAGCGTGGCCCACAACGCCCGCCAGCGGTTCGGATCGGTCACGGGGACTCCCTCCATGCGGCAGGACGCGGACAGGCCCGACGCCGCGCGCCTGCCTGCGTCACCTGTCACCGATCAGGGGGAGTCCAAACAACCGCCACCGCGTCCCATAAGCTCACCTTATGAGCTCATAGATCGGACCCGCGTACCGACTTAGGGTCCCCTTAGCTTAGGCTTCCCGTCGAGTCGATCTGTCACCGCTCGAAGGGAACCTGAACATGCCCCGCCCTCTGCGGGTAGCCATCGTCGGATCCGGTCCCGCCGGAATCTACGCCGCCGACGCCCTGCTCAAGTCCGAGGTGGCCGCCGAGCCCGGCGTGTCCATCGACATCTTCGAGCGCATGCCCGCCCCGTTCGGGCTCATCCGCTACGGCGTCGCCCCCGACCACCCGCGGATCAAGGGCATCATCACGGCCCTGCACCAGGTGCTGGACAAGCCGCAGATCCGCCTCTTCGGCAACGTGGACTACCCGTCCGACATCAGTCTGGACGACCTCCGCTCCTTCTACGACGGTGTGATCTTCGCCACGGGCGCCACGGCCGACCGCGACCTGGCGATACCCGGTGTCGAGCTGGACGGCTCCCACGGCGCCGCCGAGTTCGTCGCCTGGTACGACGGCAACCCGGACTTTCCGCGCACCTGGCCGCTGGAGGCCGAGAAGGTCGCCGTGCTGGGAGTCGGCAACGTCGCGCTGGACATCGCGCGCGTCCTGGCCAAGACGGCCGACGAACTGCTGCCCACCGAGATCCCGGCCAACGTCTACGAGGGCCTGAAGGCCAACAAGGCGCTGGAGGTGCACGTCTTCGGCCGGCGCGGCCCGGCGCAGGCCAAGTTCAGCCCGATGGAGCTGCGGGAGCTGGACCACTCCCCCAACATCGAGGTCATCGTCGACCCCGAGGACATCGACTACGACGACGGTTCGATCGCCACCCGGCGCGGCAACAAGCAGGCCGACATGGTCGCCAAGACCCTGGAGAACTGGGCCATCCGCGACGTCGGCGACCGGCCGCACAAGCTGTTCCTGCACTTCTTCGAGTCGCCGACCGAGATCCTCGGCGCCGACGGGAAGGTGGTCGGCCTGCGCACCGAGCGCACCGAGCTGGACGGCACCGGCAACGTCAAGGGCACCGGCAAGTTCACCGACTGGGACGTGCGGGCCGTCTACCGCGCGGTGGGCTACCTGTCCGACAAGCTGCCCAAGCTGCCCTGGGACCTCGACTCCGGCACGGTGCCGGACGAGGCCGGACGGGTCATCCAGGAGAGCGGCGAGCACCTCCAGTCGACGTACGTCACCGGCTGGATCCGGCGCGGCCCGATCGGCCTGATCGGGCACACCAAGGGCGACGCCAACGAGACGGTGGCCAGCCTGCTGGCCGACCACGCGAACGGCCGGCTGCACACGCCCGCCGCGCCCGCCCCGGAGGCCGTCGACGCCTTCCTGGCCGAGCACGGCGTCCGGTTCACCACGTGGGAGGGCTGGCACCGGCTGGACGCCGCGGAGAAGGCGCAGGGCGAGCCGCACGGCCGCGAGCGCGTCAAGTACGTCGAGCGCGAGGACATGCTCCGCTGGAGCGGTGCCTGACCGACCGCGTGACGCCGCCGTCACCGACCCCCGGGAGGATGCCTTCCGGGGGTCAGTCGCGGGCGGCGACCACGTCGCCGTTGACCGTGCTGAGCCGGATGACGCGGCCGTCCGTGTCGCCCGTGGTGGGTACGCCGACGGAGGGGCTGCCGTTGTCGGTGGCCGCGGTGACCCGGTAGGCGGGCGCGTCCGGCGGCAGGGCGAGCCGGACCGAGCCGTTGACCGTGCTCCCGCCGACCCCGCCCGGTGCCGTGGCACAGGCGAGGGTCACGTCGCCGTTCACCGTCTCGGCGTGCACCTGCCCGGCGCGCAGCGCGGTGGCGCGCACCGTGCCGTTGCGGGTGGCCAGCCGTACGGTGGCGGTGTCCGCTCCGGAACGGGTGACGGTGACGTCCCCGTTGACGGTGGTCAGGTCCAGGGCGCCGGTGATCCCGGCGGCGTCGATGCCCGCGTTGCGGGCGCTGACGGTGACGGAGACTCCGTCGGGTACGTCCACCCGCGGCATCCGGGGGCACCGCCCGTCCCGGCCCGCGCAGTCCAGGTCCAGCACCCGGGTGTCGTCGTCCGTGCCGTCCCGGCGGGTCCAGCGGTGGCCGGCCCGGTCGTCCACCGCCACCTCGTCGCCGGCACCGGGGCGCAGGGTCACCCCGTTGTCCGTGGTGATCACGAGGCGGGTGCCGGCCGGCACCTGGAACGCTCCCCGCGCGTCCGGCAGTTCGGGACCGTCCCCGCCGCCCCCGCATCCGGCCGTGCCGGTCAGGAGGGCGAGGACCAGTGCCGCGCGGGCCGCTGTCGTCGGCTTCATGCCGGACCGACTTCCCCGCTCCGGGCGGGACATGGCCCCCGGGACCCGCGGGGGACTCGGCCGGGGCCCCGGGCGGCTGCCGGTGCGGCGCGCTCAGACCTCCAGTTCGGTCTCGATCCGGCGCAGTTGGTGGCGGGCCATCGCCAGGTTGGCCCGGCTCGCGTCCAGCACCAGGTAGAGGAAGAGCCCGTTGCCGCCGCGGCCCTTGATCAGGCGGATCAGGTGGTACTGGCTGTTCAGGGTGATCAGGATGTCCTCGATCTCCTCCTTCAGGCCGAGGAGTTCCATCGTGCGCAGCTTGGCCCGCACCACGTCGGTGTTGCCGGCGGCGGCCACCTCCAGGTTGAAGTCCTTGGTGCCGCCCAGGGTGCCGAGGGCCATGCCGCTGGTGTAGTCGACGAGCGCGGCGGCCGACGCCCCGTCGATGGAGCTGAGGCATTCCTTGAGCGCGGTTTCCAGGTTGGCCATGAGTGGGGTTCCCTTTCGGTGTGATCGATCGGTGTGATCGATCGGTGTGATCGAGCGGTGTGATTGAGCGGTGTGATTGAGCGGTGTGACCGAGCGGATCAGTTCGGCAGGCGCCGGCCGCCGGCCGGGGGACGTGGTGGTCGGGTGGGCCGCTGCGGGGTGCGCACCGGCAGCGTGCCGATCGGACGGGCCGGGTCCACGGGGGCGATGGCCGGTTCCCCGGCGCCGGTCCGGTCGTCGGCGGCGGCGGGCCGGGCCTCGGCGGTACGGGCCCGGCGGGCGCGGTCGGCGACCAGTTCGCCGATCCGCACGCCGCTGCGCCGGCCCTCCAGGTGCAGCCGGCCCACGTTGACGCGGTCCTCGGCGAGCAGGGTGAGCACGGCGGCCGGACCGGCCACGTAGGTGGCGACGTAGCCCTCGGCGCCGCGCAGCAGCAGTTCGCGGAAGTCGCCGCGGCCGGTGGCGTCCGCCGTGCGGTGCGCGACGCCGAGGGCGGCGGCGGTGAGCGCGGCCAGGCCCTCCGGTTCGGTGCCCGGCGCGTCGTGGGCGAGGACCAGTCCGTCGACGGTGGCGGCGAGCGAGCCGGTGAGCTGGGGCACGCGGTGGCGCAGACGGTGCAGTTCGGCCAGGACGTCGCTCTCGACGGCCATGAGCAGTCTCCTTTCGGCACGCTGGCGGCGCGCGCGGATCACAGGGCCTCCAAGGCGTCACGAAGCCGGCGCAGCAGGGCGGCGTCGGGGTCGTCCCAGGCGGCACCGCACGGGTCCGGGGCGGACCCGGTGGCCTGCGCGGGGACGCGTGCGGCGGTGGTGACGAGCCCGTCGGCGGCCAGCCGGCGCAGTTCGACGAGAGTGTGGTACGTGCGGCAGGCCAGGGTCACGGCGATGTCGGCGGCGGTACGGACGCCGTCGACCAGGGCGAGGACCCGGCCGCGCCGGGCCGGCAGGGCGGCGGGCTCCGCGGCGGCGGCGCGGGCCAGCGGCGCGACGTCCACCAGGGGGTCGGGCCAGATGTCGTGCAGCAGGTCGCGGCGGCGCCGTGACTCGCGCAGCACGGTCTGCACCGGCACGGGGCGGACCACGCCGAGCCAGTGCGCGGCACCGGGCCGGAAGCGGTGCGCGCGGGTGTCGTGGGCGAGGGCGAAGTAGGCGGCGTCGAACAGCGCGCCCAGGTGGCACAGTTCCAGCGCGCCGGCGGCGAGCCGGCCGTCGTCCACCAGCCGGCGGGCCACCCGGTGCCGGGCGCCGTCCCGGTCGATCGCCGCCCACCAGCCGTCCTCGGTGAGCGCCCCGCCGCGCACCAGCAGCACGCCGAGGTCGGGGGTGTGCGCGGACTCGACGTGCGCCACCCGGCCGGCCGTGAGGTAGAAGACGCCCCGCTCGCCGGTCAGGGCGCCGGTGGCGCCCTCGGCGGCCAGCGCGCCCAGCGCGGCCGAGGTGGTGTCGTGCGCGGCCCAGGCCGACGTCCTCCGGGCCGTCATCCGAGCACCAGCCGGGCCGCCATCTCGCCCAGCCGGATGCGGGCCAGGGCGAGGTTGCCGTCGTTGCGGTCCAGCCACAGGTGCAGGAACACGGTGCTGTCGAAGGGGGTGTGGACGAACCGGATCAGGTGGTAGGCGTCGCCGGTGGTGACGATCATGTCCTCGACGGGTGACTCCTTGCCCGCCGGGCCGGCCGGCCCGGCGGGCGCCAGCGAGCCGCTCTCCGCGGCATGCCGGGCCAGTTCGGCGCTCTCCGCGGCGGTCGCCTCCGCGTCGCCGCCCGGCGCGTCGCCCACCGCGCCCAGGGCCAGTCCGCTGATCCAGTCGACCAGCCAGGCCCCGCGCGCGCCGGGCAGGCGCATCGCCTCCAGCAGGCTCTCGTCTATTCCGGGCACGCCGAAACCCCTCCCCGCACGCCGCGGCCCCTTCTCGCACAGCCGTTCCGTCAACGTGACCGGGACACTACGGAAAGTGCGCGCATCGGGTGGCGGCTTTGGCATTTTCCAGAGACACGTGCCCTCGATCCGTCATACTGCGGGTGTCTGCGGCCGTTCACGGCCGTGTGCCGGCGGTCCTGCCCGTGGCGGGAGCGCGGACAGGCCCGCCCCGACCCGGACGGGTCCCCGGGGGCGTGTCCGGCGCCGGACGGGCTACTCGTCGTCCATGGCCCGACTCCACATGCCCCACCACGGCAAACACACCTCCGCTCGCGACGACGGCGCCGCCCCGGGCGGCGCCCACGAGGACTTCGGCCCGGACCGCGCCACCGAGCGCGCCGCCCCGGACTCCCCCACCGAACTGCCCAAGCGCTCCTGGACGGCGCTGCTGCGGCGGGTGGTGAAGGAGTTCAAGGACGACGAGCTGACCGACCGTGCCGCCGCCCTCACCTACTACGGCGTCCTGGCCCTGTTCCCGGCCCTGCTGGTGCTGGTCTCCCTGCTCGGCATCGCCGGGCAGTCGGCCACTCAGGAGGTGCTGGACAACGTACAGAAACTCGCCCCGGGGTCGGCGCGGGACGTGCTGACCGACGCGATCGGGCAGTTGCAGGCCAAGGCCGGTCTCGGCTCGGTGCTGGCGGTGGTCGGCGTGCTCGGCGCCGTGTGGTCGGCGTCCGGCTACGTGGCCGCCTTCATCCGCTCGGCCAACGCCGTGTACGACGTGCCCGAGGGGCGGCCGGTGTGGAAGGTGCTGCCGCTGCGGGTGGTGCTGACCGTGGTGCTGCTGGTGCTGGCGGTGGCCAGTGCGCTGATCGTGGTGTTCACCGGCTCCCTGGCCGAGCAGGCCGGCACCGCGCTGGGGGTGGGCGACACGGCGGTGACCGTCTGGTCGATCGCCAAGTGGCCGGTCCTGGTGCTGCTGGTGATCATCATGATCGCGATCCTGTACTGGGCCACCCCGAACGCCCGGGTGCGCGGCTTCCGCTGGGTCACCCCCGGCAGCCTGGTGGCGCTGCTGATCTGGCTGGTCGCCTCCGCCGGGTTCGCGTTCTACGTGGCGAACTTCGGCTCGTACAACAAGACCTACGGCACCCTGGCCGGCGTGATCATCTTCCTGGTCTGGCTGTGGGTGACCAACCTGGCCATCCTGCTGGGCCTGGAGTTCGACGCGGAGCTGGCCCGGCAGCGGGTCATCGACGGCGGTCATCCGGCCGACCACGAGCCGTACGTCGAGCCGCGCTCCACCCGGACCTGGGACGAGGCGGACCGGCGGCGCGCGGAACGGGGGGAGTGACCTGGCAGTGTCCCGGCCGCCCGGCGCGCGCCCTCTGTCCGCCGAGGCGCAGGAGGCACAGGTACGCCAGGTCGCTCCTTCGGGTGCCGTGCGGCCGGCCGCGTACTCCCGCCGCCGGCGCCCGCCTTCCATGTCACCGCGCGGGTCCGCGCCCCGGCCGGCCGGGGTGTCCCGGCGCGTCGGCGCACCCCGGGTGATCCGCCGCGGCCGGCGGCGACGATACTGGGCCTGCGCACGTGCCCCCGCCCTCCAGATGGACTCATGCCGACCTCATCAACCGATCGCCCCACGATCCCGCCGACCGTGTGGCCGGCCCGCGGCCGCCACGTCGGAACCGCCGCGCGGGACGTCCTGCTGCGGACCCTGCGGCAGCACAAGGACAGCGGTGTCGTCGACGACTTCCGTGAACTGCCGCGCGACGGGGAGGACAGCGCGGACCGGATCTTCGAGGCGCGCTGGCGGGTGGACTCGGACGTCACCGTCCGGGCCCGGCTGACCCTGGGGGCCGGTTCGGCCGGGTCCCAGGAGTGGACGCTGATCGCGGAGGCCGAGGAGCACTGGGACCAGGCGTGGCCCTCCCCCGCCGGGATGTTCTGGCCCGACGACCCGGACGTCACCTGGGACCGGGACGCCGCCACCGGACTGCGGCTGCGGGGCCTGAACGCGCTGCCCGAGGACGACAAGGCGGTACGCCGGCTGCTGCGGGACGCCGGGCACGACGGCTGGCTGATCCACGTCGTGGTCCACGAGGCGATGACCCCGGACCACCGCGGCCGCATCCCGCTGGTGCGGTGGCTGCCGCCGGGCCTGCGCCACCGGGTGGTGGAGCACCGCGCGGCCCCGCAGCAGCTGCGGGTGGTGAACTGGGCGCTGGAGGAGTTCGGCGTCCAGATGCCGCGGGGCGGCGCGGTGGTGCTGCCCGGCACCCCGGCCCCGGCCGAGCCGGGCGACCTCTCGGTGCGCAGCGTCTTCCTGGACGGTTCCGAGCCCGCCGAGCTGACCGCGACGGTACGGCGGTTCGCCGCGCTGGCCAGGCCGCTGCCGGACGGCGGCGAGGCGGCGCTCACCGCGCTGCGGGACGACTGGGGGCTGCTGACGCTCCGGGAGGAGCTGGAGCGCGAACGCCGGCTGGTGGCGATGTACGCCGAGGCGCTGGAGGCGATGACCCAGTCCCGGGACCTGTACCGGGAGGCGGCCGAACGCGCGGGCGAGGCGCTGGCCGCGCTGCGCGAATCCGCCGGGACGCTCCCGGCCGTCCGCGCCGAGCCGGCCGAGCCCCGCCCCGCGTCGCCGCTGCGCGCGCTGACCCGGGGCCTGGAGCGCCTGAAGGGGGCGTCGGCGGCACGGTCCGCGACGCCGGGCGACGACCCGTCGGACCCGGGCACCGGCCGATCCCGCTCCGAGGAGCGCTGAGCGCCCGCCGGACACCCCGGAGCACGCGGTCCGCGCCCCCGGACGGCACCTACGGGCCGCCGCGGCGACCCGGCCGTCCGCGACGGCCACCGGACCCCGGTACACGCCCGCGACCCGACAAACCCGGACACCCACCGATCGCCACCCGACGAACCCGGAGACCCGCCGATCGCCGCCCGACGAACCCGGACACCCGCCGATCCCTGAGCGCACACCGGACACCCGGAGCACCCGGTACACGCCCCCGGACGGCACCTACGCGCCGCCGCGGCGACCCGGCCGCCCGCGACGGCCACCGGGCCCCGGCACGCACCCGCGACCCGACGAACCCGGACACCCGCCGATCGCCACCCGACGAACCCCGGGCACCCGCCGATCCCTGAGCGCACACCGGACACCCGGAGCACCCGGTACACGGCACCGGACGGCACCTACGGGCCGCCGCGGCGACCCGGCCGCCCGCGACGGCCACCGGACCCCGGCACGTGTCAGGCGGGACAACCTGGATACGCGGACTGGACAGCCGTACCGGCCCGTCCCGGAAGGTCATCGCGCCATGGACAGCCACGACACGACCGCAGCCGCCGTACCCGAACGCTCGGACACCCATCTCCGGGTCAACGGCAAACCCCACACCCTCTCCGTCGACCACCGCCGGGTCCTGCTGGACCTGCTGCGCGAGGATCTCGGGCTCACCGGGGCCAAGAAGGGGTGCGACCACGGCCAGTGCGGGGCCTGCACGGTCCTGGTGGACGGGCGGCGGGTCAACAGCTGCCTGCTGCTCGCCGTCACCCTGGACGGCTCGGAGGTCACCACCGTGGAGGGGCTCGGCGACCACGGGGAGGACCTGCACCCGTTGCAGCAGGCGTTCCTGGACCGGGACGCCTTCCAGTGCGGTTACTGCACCCCGGGCCAGCTCTGCTCCGCGCTCGGCGCGGTCGCCGAGGCCAACGCCGGGCACCCCTCGCACGTCACCGACCCGGCGGCACCCTCGGGCCAGCCGGTGCCGCTGGACCGGGCGGAGATCCGGGAGCGGCTGAGCGGCAACCTGTGCCGGTGCGGCGCGTATCCGCGGATCGTCGACGCCGTAGAGGACGTGATCTGAGTGCGGCCCTTCGCCTACGTCCGCGCCGGCAGCGTCGAGGAGGCCACCGACGCCTTCGCCGCCCGGCCCGGCGCCCGTTACCTCGGCGGCGGCACCAACCTCGTCGACCTGATGAAGCTGGGCGTCGAGGCGCCCGCCGCGCTGATCGACGTCACCCGGCTCCCGCTGGACGACGTGACGGAACTGCCCGACGGCGGACTGCGGGTCGGCGCGATGGTCCGCAACAGCGACCTCGCCGCGCACCCGGCGGTCCGCGACCGCTACCCGGTGCTGTCGCAGGCGCTGCTCGCGGGCGCCTCCGGGCAGTTGCGCAACGCCGCCACCACCGGCGGCAACCTGCTCCAGCGCACCCGCTGCCCCTACTTCCAGGACCTGACCAAGCCCTGCAACAAGCGGGAGCCCGGCACCGGCTGCGGCGCCCTCGAAGGCGTGCACCGGGACCACGCGGTGCTCGGCCACTCCGACCAGTGCATCGCCACCCACCCCTCCGACATGGCGGTGGCGCTCGCCGCGCTCGACGCCCGGGTGGAGCTGCGCGGCCCGGACGGCGCCCGCAGCGTGCCGGCCGCCGACTTCCACCGGCTGCCCGGTATGCGCCCGGAGAAGGACACCGAGATCCACCCGGGCGAGCTGATCACCTCGGTGCTGCTGCCGGCCGCCACGGCCGGGCTGCCATCGCGCTACCGCAAGGCCCGGGACCGGGCCTCGTACGCCTTCGCGCTGGCCTCCGTGGCCGCCGTGCTGCACTGCGAGAACGGGGTCGTCGAGCGGGTCGGTCTGGCCTTCGGCGGCCTGGCGCACCGGCCGTGGCGGGCCCGGCGGGCCGAGGACGCGCTGGTCGGCGTCGCGCCCACGGCGGCGGCCTTCGAACGCGCCGTCGACCTGGAGCTGGCCGCGGCCGAGCCGCTGCGGGACAACGCCTACAAGGTGCCGCTGGCCCGGCGGCTCGCCCTCGACGTCCTGGGCCGGCTCGCGCCGGTCGCGTCGGTCTGAACCGGCGTCCACGATCGGCGTCCACGACTTCCTTGAAGGAGTACTCCATGACCGTCACCGAGACCGTCCTGGGTGCCGGGGCCGAACGCCGGGAAGGGCGGGACAAGGTCACCGGCGCCGCGCGGTACGCCGCCGAGTCCGACGGGTCCGGGCGGGCCCATGCCCGGCCGGTGCCGGCCGCCGTGGCGCGCGGCCGGGTGACCGGCGTCGACGCCGCGCCCGCCCTCGCTCTGCCGGGCGTACTGGCGGTGCTCACCCACGAGAACGCGCCGCGGCTCGCGGAACCGGACGACCCGGTACTGGCCGTACTGCAAGGTCCGGGGGTGCCGCACCGGGGCTGGCCGGTGGCGCTGGTGGTGGCCGAGTCGCTGGAGGCGGCCCGGCAGGGCGCCGCCGCCGTCCGCGTCACCTACGACACCGAACCGCACGACGTCACGCTCACCGCGGCGCACCCCGACTCCTACGTCCCCGAGGAAGCCAACGGCGGCCACCCGGCGGTGCGGGAGCGGGGCGAGCCGGCGGCCGCGTTCGCCGCCGCCGAGGTGCGGATCGACGCCGAGTACCGGGTGCCGCCGCTGCACAACCACCCGATGGAACCGCACGCGAGCACCGCGCGGTGGGACGGCGACCGGCTGACCGTGCGCACCTCCAGCCAGGGCACCACCGTCGTACGCACCACCCTCGCCCAGCTGTTCGAGGTGCCGGAGGAGGGGATCTCCGTCACCGCCGAGCATGTCGGCGGCGGCTTCGGCTCCAAGGGCACGCCCCGTCCGGACGTGGTGCTCGCCGCGATGGCGGCCCGGCACACCGGCCGGACGGTCACCGTGGCGCTGTCGCGCCGGCTGCTGCCCGCCCTGGTCGGGCACCGGGCACCGACTCTGCACCGGCTGCGGCTCGGCGCCGGCCGGGACGGCCGCCTCACCTCCCTCGATCACGAGGTGGCCACCCACACCTCGCGCGTCAAGGAGTTCGTGGAGCAGGCCGCCGTGCCCGCCCGCGTGATGTACGCGGCGCCGCACAGCCGCACCGCGCACCGCGTGGTCCGGCTGGACGTGCCCACGCCCTCCTGGATGCGCGCGCCGGGCGAGGCGCCCGGCATGTACGCCCTGGAGTCGGCGATGGACGAACTCGCCGTCGAACTGGGCGTGGACCCGGTGGAGTTGCGGCTACGCAATGAACCGGAGACGGAGCCCGACAGCGGCAAGCCGTTCAGCAGCCGGCACCTGGTGGAGTGCCTGCGGGAGGGTGCCCGGCGGTTCGGCTGGGCGGCCCGCGATCCGCGCCCCCGGTCCGGTACGGACGGTCCCCTGCTGGTGGGCACGGGGGTGGCCGCGGCCACGTACCCCGTGCTGGTCTCCCCGTCCACCGCGGCGGCCCGGGCGCTGCCCGACGGCGGGTTCCTGGTCCAGGTCAACGCCACCGACATCGGCACGGGCGCGCGGACGGTGCTCGCGCAGGTCGCGGCCGACACCCTCGGGGTGCCGCTGGACCGGGTCCGGATCGAGGTGGGCAGCACCGACCTGCCGGCCGCGTCGCTGGCCGGCGGCTCCTCCGGCACCGCCTCCTGGGGCTGGGCGGTGCACGACGCGTGCGCCCGGCTGGCCGACCGGCTGGCCGCGCTGCCGGGACCGGTGCCCGCCGAGGGGATCGGCGCGCACGCCGACACCACCGGACGGGCCGACGCCGAGAGCGCGTACTCCCGGCACGCCTTCGGCGCGCACTTCGCCGAGGTCACGGCCGACCCGGTGACCGGGGAGGTACGGGTACGGCGGCTGCTCGGCGTCTACGCCGCCGGACGCGTCCTCAACGCCCGTACGGCGCGGTCGCAGTTCGTCGGCGGGATGACGATGGGGCTGGGCATGGCACTGACCGAGGACAGCCATCTGGACCCGGCGTTCGGCGACTTCACCGAGTCCGACCTGGCCTCCTACCACGTGCCCGCGCACGCCGACGTGGCCGGCGTCGAGGCGCACTGGGTGGACGAGGACGACGCGCATCTCAACCCGATGGGCAGCAAGGGCATCGGCGAGATCGGCATCGTCGGCACGGCGGCGGCCATCGGCAACGCGGTCCACCACGCCACCGGCATCCGCTTTCGCGAACTCCCCCTGACCCCCGACCGGGTCCTCACCGGCCTCCTCACCCACGAGGCCCCGGCGGGCACGTTCGGCGGGTGACGCCCTCGCCCTGGTCCGTCGGGGCCGGGCGCGTCCGCAGGGTGCCCTTCGGACGAAACGCGCCCCGAGGGGCGACCGGAGGGCACACTCCCCCGCCCGTCCGTGGGCCGCGCCTCGGCGGCGGCCCACGGACGTGTCGTCGCCGGCGCGGGGGAAAGTGGCCGCCTGGCCGGGAAGGCGATCACCCGGCAGGCCGGATGCGACCGCCCGGCGCCCCCGGACACCCCGGCTCACGCCTCGGCAACCCAAGGGCGTACCCCTGCCCCGGCGGGAAAGCGGTCACCCGGCAGGCCGGGCGCGGCCGCCCGGGGTCCCGGACAGAGTCGGCGCACCGCACCCACAGGCGCCCCCGGGTCGCGTCTCGGCGGCCCAGGGGCGTGTCGTCGCCGGCGCGGCGGAGGCGGTCAGTCCGTCGCGCCGCGGGTGCCGGTGGGCGGGCGGGGGGCCCAGCGGCTGCCGGGGACCAAGGCGGCGACCCGTACGCACAGGGCGGTCAGTGCCGTCAGCGACGCGGCCACGGCCACCGCGAGGGCCACCCAGGCGGGGGCCAGCGTGAGGTCCATCAGCCGGTCCAGCCGGGACTCCGCGGCGGTCATGGCGTAGAGCCGCGCGGCGGCCAGTGCCGCCGGTCCCACCACCGCCGCGGCGAGCACCGCCACGAACGGCCGCACGGACATCACCAGGGCCAGCAGCAGGCAGAGCGCGGACAGCGCGAGGGCGGCGCCGTAGACGCGGGCGGAGGCGCCGTCGGCGTGCAGCGGGAAGAACGCCACCCCGCAGCCGGCGAGCACCACCACGGCCAGCCAGGTCGTCAGCGACGCGACCCTGGACATCGGCTGCCGCGCCGGGCGCTCGGCCGCACGCCCGTCTCTGCGCTGCTCCGCGTGCTCCGGCGGGCTCTGCCGGGCAGCGGCGGCGCGGATCCGGCGGGCGCCCCGTACGTGGTCGCGGCTCTTGCGGCCGGCGCCGGTGAGCGCCGCGCCCAGGCCGCCGCCCGGCCGCGGGGTCTCCTCGGCGGGCCGGGAGCCGGCCGGTTCCCCGGCGCCGTCGCCGGGAGCCCGCGCGGACCGCTCGCCGGGCTCTCCCAGCCGGTCCGGGCGCTCCTCGGCGAGCCGGCCGATCAGGTGGACGAGTTCCTCGACGGGCCGGCCGGTGGCCGCGGCCCGGACCGCCTCCTTGCCGCAATGTGGCTCCAGCGGGGTCCGGTGCAGCAGCGCCATCAGCCGGGTCACCTCCTCCACCGGACGGCTCTCGGCCGCGGCGCGGATCGCCTCGTCCGCGCTGTCGGCGTGCCGCGGCGGCCGGGTCAGCAGGCCGACCAGCCGGGTGACGTCCTCCACCGACCGGTTCACGCCGACCGCGCGCAGCGCGTCGAGGGTGGCCTGGGCGTACTGCGGCGACTGCTCCAGCATCGTGATGAGCGAGACGACCTCCTCCAGCGGCCGGTCGGCCACCGCCGCCCGCACCAGGTCGCCGACCGGGTCGCCGTACGCCGCCGGGTCCGGGTCCGGGCCCGGCCGCCCGGCGGGCTCCTCGGAGTCGCGGAACTTTCGTGCGTCGTGGGGCTCCCCGGGCTCCTCGAACGCCGGTTCCTCGTCGGCGCAGGGCTCCTCGCCGAGGTACGGGTCGTCGTCGGCGTACGGGCCGGCCGGCGGCCGCGGATCGGGCGCGGTGTCCTGCGGGCGCACCGGATGGCTGCCGGTGGTGCTGGTGGTCTCCGCGGACGGCAGGTCCACGGAGGTGGCTATGGCGTACTCGTTCGGGCGGGGTGTTGAAGAGCCGGTGGTCATGGTCTTCTCCGTCTGAAGGAATGCGGCCGCTTCCTGCGTCCCCGACTGCGACGCGCGACTTGTGTGGTGACCATTACTAAGCGCCCCCGCCCCGGTCTGCCACTCGGGTGAGCCGCGCGGATGAGCCGGGCGGTCGGCGGCGGCGCGGACCACCCGTCCGGCTGCCATATCCGCGCCGCGCGGGGGAATCCGGTGGAAGACGCGTGCGCCGCGGCGCACCGGGAGGAAGGGGGGCGGGGGTGGCTTCGACCATGGACACGGCCATGGATACGGCCATGGATACGACCACGGTCGTGCTCGTCGTGGCGGCGGTGCTCGCGGCGGTCGTCCTGGCCCTGGCCGTCTGGGTCCTGACGCGGCTGGTGCGGGCCCGGCGGGAGCTGCGCCGGGCCGGACTGCCGACCGGACCGCGCTGGATCTTCTGGGGCGCCGTCCTCTATCTCGTGCTGCCCGCCGACCTGGTGCCCGATCCGGTGTACCTGGACGACGTGGGCGTGCTGCTCCTGGCTCTGCGTTCGCTGCGCGGTTCACTGCCGAAGACGGAACCGCACCGCGATTACGGAGAGTAAGGAAACCATTCACTCGTTCGATTCGTATAAGTCTCTGGAAGCCGAAGGAAGTCGGCGGACCAGGCGACGGCACAGCCGGCCCATCGCTTGATCGGCACAGCACCGACCAGGGAGAGACGATGCAACCGTTCGCGCTCGACTACGCACGTCCCGTAGGGGAGTTGGAGGCCGCCACTCCGTACGTCTACGACTCCGGACGGCAGTTGAACGTGCTCCTCGACGGGCGCGTGGCCGCCGGTGACCACGCCCTGCTGCGGGAGCTGGGGACCACGACCTCCACCGCGGGCTCGAAGACCCACTTCGACGACTGAACACGGACCGTCTTCGATGACCGTGCTGATCCTTACCTGTGAAGAGGACGTCACGGCGGACATGGTGGTCGTGCACCTCAACGAGGCGGGTGTGCCGGTGGTGCGCCTGGATCCGGCCGACCTGACCGGTTCCGTCGCGCTGTCCGGGGAGTTCGCGCACGGCTCCTTCCGGGGGCATCTGTCCTCGGGGGGCCGGCTGGTGAGCATCGGCGGGCTGCGGTCCGTCTGGGTGCGCCGGCCGGGCACCCCGGCCGCCCGCGCGGCCGCGCCGTCGCCGTGGCTGGCCGAGGAGTCGGCGCAGGCCCTGTACGGCATGCTGCGGGGCAGCGGGGCGCGGTGGATGAACCATCCGGACGCGGCCCGTCGAGCCCGGTACAAGCCCTGGCAGCTGCGGCTCGCCCAGCGGTGCGGGCTGCCGGTGCCGGCCACGCTGATCACGACGTTTCCGCGCGCGGCCCGGGAGTTCGCGGTGCGCCACCCGGACCTGGTGGTCAAGCCCGTCTCGGGGGCGCATCCGCAGGATCCGCCGCGGGCGGTGCCGACCAGCCGGGTCTCCCCCGAGACGGACTTCGCCGCCGTCGCCCTCGGCCCCACGCTGCTGCAACGCCGGGTGGCCAAGCGCGCCGACATCCGGCTGACCGTCGTCGGCGACCGGCTGCTGGCCGCGCGCAAGGCGACCGCCGCCGACGCCGGCGAGGTCGACGTCCGGTTCGACGGGTCCGCCGAGCCGTGGCGCCCGGCCGAGGTGGCCCCGAGCGTCGCGGCGGCTGTCCTCGGCTACGTCCAGGAGGCGCAGCTGGCCTACGGCGCCTTCGACTTCGCGGAGGACGGCGACGGCCTCTGGTGGTTCCTGGAGTGCAACCAGTCGGGGCAGTTCGGCTTCGTGGAGGTGGACACCGGCCAGCCGATCGCCCGGACCATCGCCGAGTGGCTGGCCCGGCCGGGCGCCGCGGAGCCGGACCTGGCCGACGGCGCGGAGCAGGCGGGCGACGCCGGCACCGCGGTGCGCTGACCGGCCGGTGCACCGGTCAGTCGGGGCGGGGGCCGGGCAGCAGGGCGGTGCGCTGCCAGCCGTTGCCCGGGGCCGGCGGACGCTCACGGCCGGGCGAGAGCATCGGACGCATGACGGCCTCCAGTTCCCTGCTCACCCGCTCCGCCTCCCGCCGCACCACCGTGGGAACATCACCGCATTCGGCGACGAGTCGGTCGTAGATGGGCGAATCCTGGAACATCCGTCAACGTGCCTTCCTGTCGTCCGCCCCTGGAGGTCAGGCGCGACTGAGCAGTCTAGGCGCCCCGCCTCCCGGCCGCGCGCATTCCTCCGAGGGCGTGACCGGCGCTCAGGTTCCGGTCGTGGAGCCCGGGCGGACGATCATCAGGACCGTCACGGTGGCCCAGGCCAGGTTGAACAGGCCCGTGCCCATGGCGAGCCGGACCGTGCCGGAGCGTTCGACGGGCTGTCCGCCGGCCAGCCGTTCCAGCAGGTCCTCCTGACCGGGCAGGACGAGCAGGAGGAGCAGACCGGCCGCCACGGCGGTCAGCACGACGGAGACGATGAGCCAGGTGTCGCCGAGCACGCCCATCACCTGGGCGGTGACGAAGCCGAGGAGCGGCACGGCGATCCCGAGCCCCGCGTACACCCGGCAGATGCGGTGCAGCAGCCGGACGGTGCCCAGGCCGTGCGCCCCGCCGCCGGCGGGCACGGCACGGACCGCCGGCGGGAACATGCTGGCGGCCACCGTGACGGGGCCGACGGCCACGATGGCGGCCAGGACGTGCAGGGACAGCAACAGCTTTGTCATCGGTCGGGCTCCGGTGCGCGGTGATCGGCGTGGTTCGCGGTCCACGCTAGAAAGCCGCCGGATGATCGCACAGAGGCCGCGATGACAGCTTCCGACGGATTCTCGCCAACCGCGGAGATGGCCCGCCGGGGCGGGCCGGCCGACCGCGCCCGGCGTCACACCGCCAGCGACAGACCGCTCTCCTCGTCCGGGTCGGCCGCCGGCACGCCGTCCGGCACGTCCGCCCGGGCCAGCAGCAGGGCGTCCGCCTTCGCCACCGCCTCGTGGATGCCGGTCGTTCCCATCATCACGCACAACGTGTAGCTGACGTCCGCCAGCTCGCGCGCCGCCGCCGGCCTCTCCCGCTCCGCCTGCGCGATCCGCAGTGCCGCGTATCGCGTCAGCAACTCCCTGACGACCTTCGGGTCGGGTACGAGCACGTAACGCCCCTCTCTCGATTTTCACTGCGCCTGCCCGGACCCGGCCGAATCATTCGCAACGTGCACGCCACTGCTCTCAATTGACCGGTTTTCTACGCTTACCGGCCATCGACCTCTCCGAACGGACGACGACATGGCCGAAAATGGGCCAGAACGCCCCCGCTTCCCCGAGCCGCCGCTCCCCGTTGAGCAGCCTGTACGGCATCTCCGACGAACGGTGTTCCCCGATGACCCGATCCAGCCGCCTGCTCTGCGCCCTCTACCTCGCCACCAGTACGGGACTCGCCTGGACCGCGGTCCTGGAGCTGCGGTACGGCCCGCTGTGGGCCGCCGCCGCGTTCGCGGGCGCCGGCACGGTGCCGGTGATCGCCGTGGTCCGGGAGCTGGACCTGGCCGAGCAGCGCCGCGCGGCGGTACGTCCGCCCCACGCGCCGGTGGCGACCGGGGCCGCCGACGCGCTGGTCCGTGCCGAACTGGACGCCGCCTGCTGCGAACGCTGGTGGACCAGCCTGGGCGCCGACCACGACGCGGGCTGCGCCCGGCGGGTGCCCAGGAGCAGCGCCGCGTAAGGCACCGGGGGACGGTCAGGCGACCTGGCCGCTGTGCAGCGCGGTGTACGCCCCGCCCCGGCCGAGCAGTTCCTCGTGGGTGCCGATCTCCTCGATCCGCCCCTCCCCCATCACCACGATCCGGTCCGCGCCGCGCACGGTGGACAGCCGGTGCGCCACCACGAACGTGGTGCGTCCGCGCAGCAGCCGGGTCAGCGCCTCCTGCACCAGCGCCTCGGACCGGGTGTCCAGGGCCGAGGTGGCCTCGTCCAGGATCAGCACCCGCGGGTCGCGGATCAGCGCGCGGGCGATGGCCAGGCGCTGGCGCTGACCGCCGGAGAGCCGGGCGCCGTGCTCGCCGACCAGGGTGTCCAGGCCCTGCGGCAGCCGGTCGACGAACTCCAGCGCGTTGGCGTCGCGCAGCGCCGCGCGCACCGTCTCCTCGTCGGCGTCGTCCATGCCGTAGGCGACGTTCTCCCGGACCGTGCCGTCGAAGAGGATCGACTCCTGCGGCACCACCGACACGAACCGCCGGTAGGCGCGCAGGTCGAGGGTGTTCATGTCGGTGCCGTCAAGGAGCAGCCGGCCGGCGGTCGGGCGCAGGAAGCCGATCACGAGGTTGAGCACGGTGGACTTGCCGGCGCCGGACGCGCCGACCAGCGCGACGGTCTCGCCGGGGGCGACGTCGAGGGTGAAGTCCCGGACGGCGGCCCGGCCGCCCTGGTCGTAGGCGTGGCCGACGTGCTCGAAGGTGACGGCGCCGCGCAGGGCGGTCAGCTCGGCCTTGCCCTCGTTGTCCTCCAGTTCGGGCGCCTGGAGCACCTCGCCGACCGAACGGACCGACTCCAGGCCCTTGGTGATGACCGGGGCCAGCGTCGCCAGGGTCGTGGTGGAGTTGGTGAGGGTGGTCAGGAAGGCGCTGAGCATGACGACGTCGCCGGCGGTGACGCCCCACACGCCGTAGTACGAGATCAGCGCGGCGCCCGCCAGGACCAGCACGCCGACCACGTTGAGCAGCACCCAGGCCGCCGAGCCGAACCGGCCGTTGACCAGGTCGAGGCGGAGCGCGGAGGTGAGCAGGCGGTCCAGGGTGCCGTCCATCCGGCGCAGCGCCTTGCGCTCCAGGCCGTGGGCGCGGGTGACCGGTATCAGCCGGGTCATCTCCGTCACCCGGGACGAGAGGGTCTCCACCTCGTGCCGATAGTGCTCGTTGTGCCGGCGCAGCCGGGACCGCAACTTGGCCACCAGGAGGGCGGCGGCGGGCACCACGACCAGGAAGACGGGCAGGAACTCGGGGGTGCGCACGCCGATGATGACCAGGCCGCCGGTGAGCACGGTGAGCGCGCCGAGCCCGTTCTCCGCGGTCTGCTGCACGGCCGTCTCCACGGTCTCGACGTCGCGCACGACCTTGGCCTGGAGCACGCCGGCGCTGACCCGGGAGTGGTAGCCGATGGAGAGCTGCTGCATGCGGGTGCACAGCGCGGAGCGCAGCGCGGTGCCCATGCGGCGGATGCTGCCGTACAGGAGGCGGACGTAGAGCAGGTGCAGCGGGTAGTTGACCACCAGGATGAACATGATGATCCCGGTGCTGGTCCACAGTTCGCCGATCGGCCGGTGCTGGACGACCGTGTCGATGATGGTGGCGGTGATCAGGGGCAGCAGCCAGACCGGGCTGTGCTTGACCGTGAAGACGGCGACCGCGCCGAGCAGGCGGCCGCGGTCGGCGCGGAACAGGTAGACGAGGGTGCGGATCGGGTGCTCGCCGCGGTAGCGGTGGTCGAGCGGCTTTTCCAACGACGACGCCATCGGCGTGGTCCTCCAGTGCGGCCGTGGGTGGGGCAAGCGGTGGGGCAAGCGCTTTCCTACCCGTTCGGCCCGGAGACCGCCACACCGTCCCACGTACCGGGAGACCCGCGCCCCCACCCCCGTGGAGGGCGCGGGTCCCGTTCCGGGGGGCCGCGGAGGGGCTAGCCGCCCAGGGTGCGGGCGAGTTCGGTGGTGACGCGGGTGATCTCGGTGTCGTCCTCGGCCAGCAGCCGTTCCAGGGCGCCGCGCCGGGCGCGGACGGCCTGGCGGGCCGCCCGCTCCCAGACCACCGGGTTCTCCCGGTGGTTGAGCAGTTTGGGGTAGACGGCGGCGGTGCTCTCCCACTGCCGGGCGGCGGCGATGCTGTGCAGCAGCCGGATGATCTGTGCCCGGCAGCGCACCTCGGGGCGCTGGGCCAGCTCCCACAGGAAGGGGACGGTGGCGGCGGTCGCCTGCTCGACGACGAAGCCGTACTGGCAGATGCGGGCGCGCAGTTCGGCGAGGGCGGCGCGGGCGGTGTCGGCGTCGCCGGTGGCCACCCGGGCGAGCAGGGCGGGGATGTCGGCGGCGGAGCCGCTGGAGTCCTGGATGTGGTCCCAGGGCACCTGGTCGAGTCCGGGCAGGGAGGCGGCCCGGGCGGGGCCGGCCCCAGGGGTGGGGCGGTCGGTGCGCTGGGTGCTCGGCTTCGGTGTCGGAGCGGTGCGCATGGCGTGGGGGCCTTTCCGCGGCGGTGGGGGTCAGGTCAGGGGTCGGGCCGGCAGCCTGGCCCAGACGGTCTTGCCCATGGGGGGTCGGGGCAGCCAGCCCCAGGTGTCGGCCAGCGTGTCGACGATGTGCAGGCCGCGGCCGTGTTCTCGCAGGGCGCGGTCGTCGGCCGGGGCGGGCACGGGCGCGTCGTCACCGGGGTCGGTGACGGTCAGCAGCAACGCGCCCTGTTCCAGGGATATCTCGAGCAGCGCCTCGGCCGGGCCGGCCGCCGCGGGCGCCGCGTGCGCCGCCGCGTTGGCGGCCAGTTCGGCCACCACCAGGACGGCGTCGTCGGCGCGGTGCTCCAGGGACCAGCCGCGCAGTGTCTCGCGGGTGAAGGCGCGGGCCCGCGCGAAGCCCGTCCGGTCGCAGACCAGGCGCAGCCCGGTCGGAGCGGGGCCGTGGCCCCGCGGCCGGGGCCGCTCCCGGGGCGCCGGCGGCACGGGCCAAACCGGTGCGTCCGCCGCCGCGAGCTCGCTCAGCGGACGGAGCACGGGGTACGCGGATGACGGCACGGCACCTCCCTGATACGGAGTCAGCTTGGGGCGTCGACGCGGCAGTTGCGTCCCGGCTATTATCCACGCTGACAGCGCTCGCGTGCAATTGCACGAGAAATTGCGCGAAAAATCGGCTGGGAGCGTGCGAGGCCGAGGAGCCGCTGTCCGCTCCCCCGAACGGCAAGGAGACCGCGGTGCCACCAGTACACAACGGAGTACAGGCGAGTTCGTTGGACGCCAGCTGGACCAAGAGCCGGCACAGCAACGCCGAGGGCAACTGTGTCGAGGTCGCCCGGGTGGACGGGGGCGTCGCGCTGCGCAACTCCCGTGATCCGGACGGGCCGGCGCTCGTCTACACCCCCGCCGAGGTGGCGGCGTTCCTGGCCGGGGCGAAGGACGGCGAGTTCGACCACCTGGTGTGACCGGCTCCGCCCCGAGCGGAGTACCGGGAGGTCAACTGCCCTTTTTCCAGGGGCCGCTACAGTGCGGACCGGCAGAATGGGATACGCTGGTATCCAACTCTGCCGGTCTGCTGGGAGTCAGGTATGTCCGCCGCGTCGTCGCCTCGTCTCTCCCGTCTCGAGCCCTATCTGGACCGGTCCGAGCCGGCTCCCACCCTGCTGAAGATGCTGGTCGGCGTCCAGCTGGCGGGGTTTCGCGAAGACGCCGGGCTGTCCCAGGACCAGGCGGCGCGCCAGGCCGGCTTCAGCGCGGCGAAGCTCTCCCGCATCGAGTCCGGCAAGGGCCGCCGGCCGCCCACCGAGGCGGACGTGCAGAAGCTGCTCGGGCTGTACGGCACCGATCCCTACGAGGCGGCCACGCTGATCAAGCTGTTGCGCCGGGCCGGTGAGCCGGGCTGGTGGCAGCGGTACGACAAGCGGCTGATGCCGGAGTGGTTCGACCGGCTGGTCGGCCTCCAGGAAGCCGCGGCGACCATCCGGACCTTCGAGATCCAGTACGTCCCCGGTCTGCTCCAGACGTCCGCCTACGCCCGAGCCGTGGTGGAGCGCGGCCTGCCGAACGCGCCGGCCGGCGAGATCGAGCGCCGGGTCGAACTGCGCACGCGGCGCACGCAGTTGCTCTCCCGGCCGGACGCGCCGCAGGTGTGGGCGGTCATCGACGAGTCCGTGCTGCTGCGCGTGCTGGGCAGCGCCGAGGTGATGCGCGAACAGCTGGAGCATCTGGCCCGGACGGCCGCGCTGCCCCATGTGACGCTCCAGATCGTGCCGTTGAACGTGACCAACGCGTCGGCGCCCGCGATCCCGGTCACCTACCTGCGGTTCGCCGGCGCCGACCTGCCCGACGTGGTCTACCTGGAGCACATCAGGAGCGCGAACTTCCTGGAGGACCGCGACGAGACCGAGGAGTACCGGGTCGCGCTGGACCGGCTGGCCGACGAGGCGCTCACCCCGCGCGAGTCGGTGCAGATGTTGCGCCGGACGGTCGAGGAGCGCTACCCCGGTGTCCCCGGTACCGGGCGCTAGCCGATGCGGCCGACGCCGCCGTACTCGATCCATTCCTTGGTGAGCTGTCGCGGGACCACCTCGGTGTCCGGGCGCCAGGTGGAGACCTCCACCAGGCCGGGTTCCAGGATCTCCATGCCCTCGAACCACTCGGCCACGTCCTTCTGTTCACGCACCCGGCCCCAGTGTCCCTGGGTGGCCTGGTCCATGAAGGCGGTGACGGACTCGCGGACCTCGGCGTCCTCGCTGACCAGCTGGCACATCACCGCGTAACTGCCGGGCGCGAGGCGCTCGGTGACCCGGCGGGCGACGGCGGCCGGACCGTCGGTGTCGCTGTCCGGGATGCAGTGGAAGACCGAGTTGAACAGCACCGCCACCGGCTGCGAGAAGTCGATCAGCCGCTGGGTGTCGGGGTGCGCGAAGATCTGGTCGGTGGCGCGCATGTCCGCGTGGATCACCGCCGTACGGTCGTTCTGGTCCAGCAGCGCCCGGCCGTGCACCAGCACCATCGGGTCGTTGTCGACGTAGACCACCCGGGAGTCGGGGGCGACGCCCTGCGCGATCTGGTGCACGTTGTCCTGGGTGGGCAGGCCGGAGCCGTGGTCCAGGAACTGGCGGATGCCGTACTCCTGGGCGAGCACCCGGACCACGCGCTGGAGGAAGCGCCGGTTGTTCAGAGCCAGCCGGCGGGTGCTGGGGACGACCTTGTCGAGTTCCTCGACGGCGGCCCGGTCGGCCGCGTAGTTGTCCTTGCCGCCGAGGTAGTAGTCGTACATCCGAGCGGCTGTCGGCACCGACGCGTTGATCTCCGTGGACAGCTGCTTGTCGGCCTGCATCATTCCCCCAGCTTCGAACGGCGCCAACTGCACTGGCATTACTGACAGTACATCTTACGGAGTCGACGTTTGCCGAAACCAGAGCGGTGACCGAACCGGTCCGGTCCGCGTGGCCGCCGCGGACCGGACCGGCCGTCCTCCGCTCAGCCCCGGGAGGCCAGGTACTCCTCGACGCCGGGCGCCTCGTGGGCCTCCTCGACGTTCACCACGCCGCCCACCGCCTCGGCGTCGGGCTTGAGGACATAGGTGGAGCGGCTGGCGGGCTGGGAGACGTCGGTGAAGTTCTGCGGCGTGCCCAGGCCGGTGTCGGCGTTCTCCTGCGAGCGGTGCGCCTTGACGACGTCCTCGCGGGTGAGGCTGCCGCCCTCGCACGCCTTCTTCAGATCGGCACCCATCAACTGGGCGGCGTTGTACCCGGAGAGCACCCCGGAGTCGACCGGGGACTCGGGGTACTTCTTGCCGTAGGCGGCGACCATCTTCTTGACGCCCGGCAGGTCGCTGCTGACCGCGGGCGCGGCGCTGACCACGCTCACCATCGCCTCCAGGGCCTTGGCGGCGGGGGTCTTCATCAGCTGCGGGGCGTAGCCGGGGGCACTGGAGACGATCGGCACCGTCAGGCCGATGGAGGCCGCCACCCCGGCCAGCGAGGCGGTCTGGGCGGGTCCGGCGCTGATCAGGACGGCCTTCACACCGGCCTTGCGCAGCGCGGACACCTGGGCGGTCAGGTCGGTGTCGGTGGCCTTGATCTTCTGGCCCACCACCTCCACGCCCGCCTTCTTCCCGGCCCACTCGGAGCCCTCCAGCGCGTTGGCGCCGTAGTCGCCCTCGAAGTAGACGTGGCCGATGGTGTCGCCCTTGGCCACCTTCTTGGTGCGGGTCAGGTAGTCGACGGCGGCGATCATGTCGAGGTCGTAGGTGGTGCCGAGGACCTGGACGGCGTCCTTGTCGAGCAGCGAGGCGGCCCAGGCCTGCGGGAAGGTCAGCATGTCGTCGCGCTGGATGTCGTCGAGCAGGGCGGCGACCACCGGCGAGCCGATCACCTGGGGCAGCGCGATCACGTCGGAGGAGATGTCGGCGTAGGCGGTGACCGCCTTCTGGACGTCGTAGCCGTGGTCCTTGACGACGATCTCGACCTTGCGGTCGCAGATGCCGCCCGCCGCGTTGACCTCGTCGGCCCACATCTGCTGGGCCTGCACGATGGACTTGCCGAGGGTGGCGTAGGGGCCGGTCAGGTCGGTGAGGGCGCCCAGTTTGATGGCCGTGTCGCTGACGCCGGGGCCGGCCTTGACGCCGTCGGCGCCACCGTCGCCGTTCTCGTCTTCGCCCTTGGAGCTGCAGGCCGTGCCCGCGAGCAGCACGGCGGCGACGGCCGCGGCCAGGGCGATCTTGGTGGTGCGGGGCCTGTGGTGCGTGTTCACGGAGTGTGCTCCTTGGCTCGTGCGGCGGTTGCGGGCGGCCGGGGCGGGGCCCCGGGGTCGGTGGGTGCGGGGCGGGTGCGGCGGCGGGCGAGGCGGCCGCGGGTGCGGCGGGCCAGGCCCATCAGTCCGTCGGGGGCGAACAGCAGGATCACCACGATCGCGGCGCCGTAGAGGTAGCGGGCGGCCTCGGTCGGGCCGAGCGAGCCGTCGCCGCTGCCGGGCGCGGCGACCAGCGGCAACTGGTCGGCGTAGCGGGTCATCAGCAGCGGCAGCGCGGTGACGAAGACGGCGCCCGCGGTGGCGCCGGCCACGGAACCGAGCCCGCCGATGACGATCATGGCGAGGTAGTCGACGGACAGGGCGAGGGAGAAGTAGTCGGGCACCACCCGCCGGAAGGCGAGGGCGAGCAGGACGCCGGCCAGTCCGGCGTACATGGAGGAGACGACGAAGGCGGCCGAGCGGTACTTGGCGACGTGTACGCCCATCACGGCGGCGGCGGTCTCGCTGTCGCGCAGGGCGACCAGGGCCCGGCCGGGGCGTCCGCGCAACAGGCCGCGGGCGGTGAACCAGGTCAGCGCGAACAGCGCGAGGCCCAGGTACCACAGGCGTTCCTCGGCGCCGAACGGCACGCCGAGGACGGCGAGGTCGTCGCCCTGGTCGAAGACGAAGCCGCCCACCTCCAGCGGCGGCACCGAGCTGCCGTTGAAGCCGCCGGTGACGGAGTCGGCGGTGAGCAGCACATGGTGGCCGAGGAAGACCAGGGCGAGGGTGGCGACGCCGAGGTAGACGCCCTTGACCCGGCCGGCGACCGGGCTGAACAGACCGCCGGCCGCTCCGGCCAGCAGGACGGCGAGGACCAGGGCGACGGCGGGCGGCAGCCCGGGGCCCTCGTCGCCGGCCAGCCATACGTAGCCGTAGGCGCCGACGGCGAGGAAGAAGGCGTGGCCGAGCGAGAGCTGTCCGGCGGTGCCGCTGAGCAGGCCGAGGCCGATGGCGCCGATCGCCGCGGCCATCGAGAACAGGCCGATGCGCAGCCAGAACGCGTCCAGGTAGAAGGGGAAGGCGCACAGCAGCAGCACGGGGACGAGGAATCTGCCGCGCTTGAGGAGGTCAGACACGGGCCGCTCCCTTCGCCGCGAACAGTCCGGCGGGGCGGACCAGGAGGACCAGCACCATCACCGCGTAGGGGGCGACGTCGCCGAAGCCCTCGCCGAGGACGTGCAGGTCGGACTGGTAGCCGGCGACGAACGCCTCGGTGAGGCCGATCAGCATCGAGCCGACCAGCGCGCCGACCGGGGAGGCCATGCCGCCGAGGATGGCGGCCGGGAACGCCTTCAGGGCGATCTGGCCGGTGGTGCGCTCCAGGCCCGGTGCCGGGAAGGCGGCGAGGAACACGGCGGCCAGCGCGGCGAGCGCGCCCGCCAGGCACCAGGCCAGCATGCGCACCCTGGTCAGCCGTACGCCCATCAGGGCGGCGGCCTCGGAGTCCTCGGCGGCGGCGCGCAGCGACAGGCCCCAGGGCGTGAACCGGAACAGGGCGAAGGCGCCGGCGATGGCGAGGGCGGAGACCACGATCGCGGCGATCCGGCTGTCGGCGACGGTCACCGGGCCCAGTTCGGTCACCGCGTCGCCCCAGGGGTCGCCGAGGGTGAGCAGGTCGCCGCCGATCCGCCGGGCCAGGTCGGTGAGGAGCACGATGTCGATGCCGATGGTGGCGATGGTGGCCACGTGGGCGGCGTGCGGGTCGGTGCCGATCCGCTGGAGGATCAGCCGGTCCACCAGCCCGGCCACGGTGGCCGTCACGACCACCGCGAGGGCGAGTGCCCCGCCGAACGTCAGGTCGTCGTGGAAGACGGCGATGAGATAGCCGCCGAGCAGCAGCAGCGAGCCGTGGGTGAAGCTGAGGACGCCGGACGCCTTGAAGATGGTGACGAAACCGAGGGCGATCAGGGCGTAGACGGAGCCGAGGGCGACGCCGTTGAGGAGGTTGTCGAGGAGGTCGGTCATGCGGCACCCTCCCCGGTGGTCTCCCCCGTCGCCTCGGTGCCCAGGTAGGCGCGCAGCACCTCGGGGTCGCGGCGCACCTGGTCGGGGGTGCCGTGGGCGATGCGGCGGCCGAAGTCGAGCACGGTCACCTCGTCGGCGAGCCGCATGACCAGGCCCATGTCGTGTTCGACCAGGACGACGGAGAGGCCGAGTTCGGCGCGTACGTCGCCGATCACCTCGGCCATGCGGACCCGTTCGCCGGCGTTCATGCCGGCCACGGGTTCGTCGAGCAGCAGCACACGGGGCTCCAGGCAGAGGGCGCGGGCGAGTTCCACGCGTTTGCGGTCGCCGTAGGAGAGCAGCACGACCGAGGTGTCGAAGTGGGCGCCGAGACCGGTGAGTTCGGCGAACTCCCGGGCCCTGGCGAGGTGCGCGCGCTGCTCCCGGGTGGCCGCGGGCAGCCGCAGCGCGCTGGCGGCGAACCCGGCGCGGGACAGGGCGTGCCGGCCGAGCATCAGGTTGTCGGCGACGGTGCCCTGGGTGGTGACGATGTTCTGGAAGGTGCGGGCGACGCCGAGGGCGGCGATGCGGTGCGGGGCCAGCCGGGTCAGCTCGGTGGTGCCGAGCCGGACGGTGCCGGACGCCGGGCGGTACAGGCCGGACAGGACGTTGAAGCAGGTGGACTTGCCGGCGCCGTTGGGGCCGATGACGGCGTGCACGGTGCCGGGGGCGACGGTGAAGGAGACCTCGTCCAGCGCGGTGAGTCCGGCGAAGCGGACGGTCACGTCCCGGACCTCCAGCGGGGGCGGCGGGTCGGTGCGGGGGGTCACGCGGCCCCCTGGTCGTCGGCGGCCTCGCCCAGGTAGAGCCGGCGGACCGCGTCCGTGCGGGCGAGTTCGTCGGCGGGCCCGGACAGCCGGATCTCGCCGACCTCCAGGACGTGGGCGTGATCGGCGAGGGAGAGCGCCATGCCGGCGTTCTGCTCGACGAGGAGGACGGCGGTGCCCTGGCCGTTGATCTCGCGGACCACGTCGGCGATCCGGGCGACCATCATCGGGGCCAGCCCGAGGGAGGGTTCGTCGAGCAGCAGCAGCCGGGGCGAGGCCATCAGGGCGCGGCCGATGGCGAGCATCTGCTGTTCGCCGCCGGAGAGCAGCCCGGCGGCCTGGTGCGGGCGTTCGGCAAGGCGCGGGAAGAGCGTGAAGACCCGGTCGCGGGCCTCGCGGGTGCGGGCCGGGGCGCGGCGGGTGAGGCCGAGTCCGCCGGCCCGCAGGTTCTCGTCGACGCTGAGCCCGGCGAACACCCGCCGGCCCTCGGGCACCTGGACGACGCCGGCGCGGACGGCGGCCACCGGGTCGCGGCCGTCGAGGACGGTGCCGCCGTAGCGGATGCGGCCGACGGTGACCGCGCCGCGGTGCAGGCGCAGCGTGCCGGAGACGGCCCGCAGCAGGGTCGTCTTGCCCGCGCCGTTGGCGCCGAGCAGGGCGACGACGCCGCCGTGCGGGACGGTCAGCGACACGGAACGCAGGGCGGACAGGGCGCGGCCGTAGGCGACGTCGACTTCTTCGACGTGCAGCGCGGGCGCCTCGTCCGGTGGTGCTTCGGGCATCACGGCTCCTTGGCGCCGTGCCGGTTGCGACCGGCACGGGTACGGGGGCTTCACAGGTGCGGGGTTCTGACGTCCGGGGAGGAACGCGGGCTCACGACAGCACGGGGGCCGGTGGCCGGTACAGCGGATGGCCCCGGCTCGCTGCGGCGTCCCAGTCCGGGAGCGGGGACGCTGTGCGGACGCCCAGCGGCCCGGCCCGGGGTGCGGGGTGGCCTCGGCGCGGCGGGCGCCGGATGATCGACGGATGCGTCCGCTGAAGCACGGGTACACCAACCGCACCGCCGGTGACGGCTCCGTCGTGGCGAAGACCTACGAGGGGCCGGACGCGGCCGGCAGACTGCGCCGCGAGCACACGCTGCTGGTCCGGCTCGCGGGCCGGCTGCCGGTGCCGCCGGTGCGGGCGGCGTCCGCGACCACCCTCACGCTCGGCTTCGTGGCCGGGGTGCCCGGTCAGGAACTCCTGGACGCCGGGCGGGCCGGGCCGGTGCTGGCGAGTTGCGGCCGACTGCTGCGCCGTATCCACGAGAGCGCGCCGAGGGTGCTGGGGGACGGCCCGCACCGGGCCGGTGACGTACTCCTGCACGGCGACTTCGGACCGCACAACGCGCTGTTCGATCCCGGCACCTGCGAGGTGACCGCGGTGGTGGACTGGGAGTTCGCGCGCCTCGGGGAGCCGGTCGCGGACCTGGCGTGGTGCGAGTGGATCGTGCGCGCCCACCACCCGGAACACCGGGACGCCCTCGGTGACTTCCACCGGGCCTACGGCGGCCGGGTGCCGCCCTGGCCGGTGCGCCGGGCCGCGATGCTGGACCGGTGCGAGGCGCTGCGGCGGTTCTGCGCGCGGTGGGGGCCGGACGGGCCGGGGGTGCGGCAGTGGGAGGAGCGGGCCGCGGCGACGGCGGACTGGCGGGAGTGACGGGGCGAGCAGGGGGGGAGCGACAGGGGGGGTGATTCGGCGGGCCGGGTGCGAGGGGCCTCGCGCCCGGCCGGTGCGCGAACCCCTAGTGGCCGGGCAGCAGTCGGCGGGCGGTGAGGGCGAGGCTGACTTCCACCACGTCGCAGGGGCGGGCCAGGGAGCGGCCGGTCAGTTGTTCGCAGCGGCGCAGGCGGTTGAGGACGGTGTTGCGGTGGCAGTAGAGCCGCTCCCCCGCCCGTTGCGCGGAACCGTCGCAGGACAGCCAGGTGGTGAGGGTGTCCAGGAGGACCTCCCGGTCGGCGGGTTCCAGCCGCAGCAGCGGGCCGAGCACCCGGTCGGCGAGGGCGTGGCCGAGTTCGGGGCTGGAGACGACCAGGGCGGCGGGCAGGTGCTCGGCGAGCCGGACCGTGCCGCCGCCGGGCGGGCAGATGCTCAGCGCGGTGTCGGCCAGACGGCGGGCGTCGCCGACGGCGGCCAGGCCGTCGACCGGGCTGCCGACGCCGATCCGCACGCCGGGCGCGAGGTCCGTGCCGCCGGGCACCGGTTCGGGCAGGCCGGCGTCGCCGATCAGGACGATGCCGTGGTCCGCGTCGACCCCGGCGTGCCAGTGCACGCGCGGCCCGTCCGGTACCGCCGCGGCCCGCGCGGCCTCGCACCGCGCGGGGTGCGCGCCGGCCACCGCGACGACCACGTACCGGCCGTGTTCGGGCAGGTCCAGGGCGCGCGCGGTCTCCGGCAGGTCGGCGATGCGGCTGCTGCCGTCGAGCAGGGCGGCGGCCAGCAGCCGGGCCCGGTTCTCGCGCCGCCGGTTCAGCTGCCACTCGACCTGCCGGTAGGCGTCCGCGACCAGGGTGGAGTGCTCGTCGACGAAGTTCCACACGTCGGAGGCGACGTGCACCAGCAGGCGTACGTCCTCGGGGGCCGTGCGGCTGGTCTCCTCGACCAGGCGCTGCCACACCAGGGAGCCGCCGAGCCGGAACGCGTGCAGCAGGGCGTCCAGCGGCAGCCCCTGCTCGGCGCGGGTGGCGCCGATCCGCCAGGAACAGCGGCGGGCCGCCTCCCGGTTGCTGCGCGGGTCGAGCAGCGAGGTGACGCTGTGCCGCAGCGAGCGGTGCGCCTCCTGCCAGGTCCCGGTGGGGTCGCCGGCCATCGCCGCGCGGTAGGCGGGCTCCTGTTCCTGGAGCACCGCCACCAGGCGGTCGGTGAGGTCGGGCAGGTCGTCCAGGAGGACGCGGGCGGCCCGGTGCAGGACGCGCAGCGCGTCGGCGTCGATCAGCGACGTGACGCGGCGGGTCCGCGGGCGCGGAACGGGCGTGGGTGCGGTGCGGATCGCTGTGCGTGACCGTACGGCGTGTTGCATGGCGGCCCTCCCCAAGGCTCGGGCTGGCAGGGGCGGCGCGCGCCGGGCGGTGCGCCCGCGTGCTTGCCGTGCCCTGACTCGTCCTTGCCCGAAGGATGGCATACCGTCCGGTCGGTCCCTAGGTCCTTGGCGGCAACAATCCGGCACACCATCCGGCTCCGGCCGCACGTCGGCCGTACTCTGTGGTGATCGTTCCGGGGAGGGGGTGTCCGTGCGGCGCGCGAACAAGCGGGGTTTCAGAGGCCGGCGAGGGGCTGTGGGAGCGGCGGTGGCGGTGCTGGTCGCCGGGGTGCTGGGCGGCTGCTCCGGCCCCGATCCGGAACAGGTGGCGAACTGGCGGGAGACGTTCTGCACGCGGCTCGGCGCCTGGCAGGAGGCCAGGGACGCGGCGGAGGGCGGCGCGGCGAACGCCGGCCGCGCGGTCGTGGCCGCGGCGAAGGTGCTGGACCGCGAGGGCCTGGACCAGGACGGCAGCCACGTCCTGATCGACACCGCCCTGGCCGTCGAGGGCGACCTGGGCGCGGCGGGCCGGGCGGCGTCCTACTGCGACGGCGTGGGGTTCGAGACCCTGGTCGGCTAGACCGGCGCGGGCCGGTGCCGTCCGTGCCGTCCCGGTGCCGCCGCCGGGAGCGTGCGGTGTCCGGCGCCGGCTCCGCGGGTCCCGCGCCCCGGGTCCGCCGCGGCCGGGGCCGGCGTGCTGTGTCGGACCGGCCCTACGGGCGGGCGGCCGTCTGTTCCGACTGTTCGACCATGCGGGCCAGTTCGACCCGGGAGCGGACGCCGAGGGCCGCGAAGACCTTGCGGAGGTGGTAGTCGACCGTGCGGGTGCTGACCGTGAGGGCCATCGCCACCTCCCGGTTGGTGGCGCCCTCGGCGACGTAGCGGGCGATCCGGAGCTGCTGCGGGGTCAGCCGGGTCAGCGAGCCCGCGCCCTCGGCACGGGAGGCGCCGCCGATCGCGCGCAGTTCGCCGCGGGTCTGCTCCGCCCACACCCCGGCGCCGCAGCGCTCGAAGCCGGCCAGCGCGCCGCCGAGCCGGTCCCGGGCCTCGCGCGGTCGGCGCCGGCGGCGCAGCCACTTGCCGTACAGCAGCGCCGTACGGGCCCGTTCGAAGTCGCCGCCGGTCTCGTCGTGCCGGACCAGTGCCCGCCGGAAGAGCTCGTCGGCGTCCTGTTCACCGGCCAGCAGCGCGCGGCAGCGGGCGAGTTGGCCGGCGGACTGCCGGTCGGCGCCGAACGCCGCCCAGTCGGCGAAGTCGGCCAGGACGGTACGGGCCTCCTCGTGCCGTCCGGCGGGTACCGCGGCCTCCACGAAGCAGGGCACGGCGAGCCGCCACACCGCGAAGTGCCCGCGCCGCGGGCCGGGCAGCACCAGCAGGCCGAGCCGGTCGGCGGCGTCCAGCGGCCGGCCGCGCCCCAGGTCGACGCGGGCCGCCGCCCACTCCGCGAGGGTGGCGGCCTGGGCCAGGCCGTGCCGCCGGGCGGTGGTCTGCGCGGCCGTCACATGCCGGGCCACCACCTCCGGCGCCTCCTCGATGGACGCCGCCATGGCCAGTACCGCGTGGTGCAGGGCGGCCGTGTTGCGCTGGCCGGTCCGCAGCGCGGTGCGCAGGCCCTCCTCGGCGTGGGCGCGGGCCTGGGCGTGCCGGCCGGCCCGCAGTTCGGCGTAGGCGAGGTACTCCAGGGCCTGCGGCACCAGCGCGGCCGAGCCGCGGTGCCGGGCGGCGGCCAGGGCGCGGGCGCCGGCCCGGCGGGCGGCGTCCACCTCACCGAGCAGCAGGGCGGCGGCGGCCGACCGCAGCAGCGCCTCGGGCCGGTCGTCGGTGCCGGCCCGGTGCACCACCTGGCCCAGTGGCCCGGCCGCCCGGTCGAAGCGCCCTTCGAGCAGGGCCCGCATGCCGAGGCGGTGGTCGCCCACCGTGCCGCGCGGCGCCTGGCCGGTGCCGAGGGTGGCCAGGCAGGCGGTCAGGTCCCCGGCCGCCCAGGCCGCGTCGGCGGCGGCCAGGGCGGCGGCCGCGGCCTGCTCGGGGGCCGGGCCGACCAGCAGCGAGGCCGCCAGCAGCAGGGACTGGTGGGCGTCCTCGACGGGGCCGTCGCGCAGTTCGGTCAGCCCGCTCACCAGCTCGGCCCGGCCCCGCACCAGCGGCGGCGCGGGGCAGTCGCGGGCGGCGGCCAGCAGCGGACGGGCCCGGTCGGGGCGGCCGGCCAGCAGTTCCTGTTCGGCGGCGGCGGTGTACCGCTCCGCCCGGACCGGGCCGTCCGCCGTCAGTTCGGCGGCGCGGGCGTACGCCGTGGCGCGCAGCCGGTGCGGGGCCGGCGCCGTCCCGGCGGACGCCTCGGCCGCCAGCCGGTCGCCGAGCGCGGGTGCCGGTGCGGCCGCGGACCAGGAGCGGTGCAGCAGTGCGGGCAGCCGCTGTCCGTCCGCCGCCAGCACGTCGGCGAGGGCCCGGTGCGCGGCCCGCCGCCGGTCCGGGGCGGCGGTGGCGTGCACGGCGCGGCGCAGCAGCGGGCTGTGGAAGCGCAGTCCGCCCTCCGCGACCGGTTCCAGCTCCGGGGGCGGCGCCGACCCGGGCCGCAGCCGCCGTAGGGCCGCGCGGACCAGGCCGGCGTCGGCGTCCGGGGCGTCCGACGCCCGTACCGCCACCGCCGCCGTCAGCAGCAGGTCCCGGGCGTCCGGCGCGAGGCCGGTCAGGGCCCGGCCCGCCACGGCGGCCAGGGTGCGGGCGTCGGCCACCGGGCGCGGCAGCGGACGCCGGCCGCGCAGTTCGTCGGCGGACAGACGGTGCGCCAGGGCGAGCAGCAGCGCCGGGTTGCCGTCCGCCTCGGCCAGCAGTTCGGCGCGGACGGCGGGTTCGGCGCCGCCGTCGGTGGCGTCGTCGAGGAGGGCGGCGGCCTGCGGCGGTGTCAGCGAGTCCAGCCGGACGACCGGCAGGGCGGCGAACTCCGCGTCCACGGCCCGGTGTCCGGCGACGGAGAGGAGCAGCCCCACCGGGCCGTGGCCGGCCGCCCGCCCGGCCACGGCGCCCAGGGCGGCGCGGCCGGCGGCGTCCCACAGGTGGGCGTCGTCCGCGCAGACCAGCAGCGGCCCGCCGTCCGCCGCGCCCCGGAAGGCGTCGAGCAGGCGGCCGGGGGTGACCCCCGGGCCGGGGGCCCAGGTGTACGTGCGCCGGGCAGCGGTCCGCGTGGGCGGACGGTGCGGCCCGGGGCGACCCGCGCGACCGTCCGCACCGGCTTCCGGGTCTTCCCAGGCGCCGGCGCCCCACTCGGCTTCCCAGGCACCCGTGACCTGACCGGCCGCCCCCGCACGGGTGCCGTGGGCGGGGAGCCCGGGGAGCCAGGTCGGCACCCCGGGCCCGGCAGGCGCGAGCGGGTCCCCCGGGGCTTCGGGGCCGCTGCCCGGACAGCCCGGTGCTCCGGGGCCGTCGGTCGGGCCGGCCCGCAGGTGGAGGACGTTGCCGGCGGTGAAGCCGTGGGCGGCCCAGCGCAGGAGGGTGGTGCGGCCGAGGCCGGGCTCCCCGGTCACCACGAGGCCGGCGCCGTGCGTCCGCAGCCGGTCCAACAGGGCGGCGACCGCCCGTCGTTGCGCGCTCCGTCCGTGCAGCCGCACAGCCGGACGTACGATCGTGTCTCCGGTCATTCCCGGGAGGTTACGCGCGCGTAACCAGAGGCGGAAGGGAGAGGTCCGCACGCCCGGACGGGCCGCCGTCCGGCCCGACCTGCGGTTCCGCCGGGCATGTACATGACCCGAAGTGTGCCGCTGCCCAGTGCCCGGCGCCCGCGTCCGTGCACCGGCACAACATCGGCGGCGGCCGCCTGATGGACGACCGCCGCCGGGTGCTGCCGGACGGATGTCAGCCGGTGTGCGGGCAGTTGCCCCGGTACTCCTCGATGGTCAGACTCGACGACGGGATCGGGCACAGGAACTGCTCGTAGCGGGTGTCGTTGTCGATGAACCGCTTCAGCCAGGAAATGCTGTACTTCGCGATCGTCGTGTTCGACGAGTTCGGCGAGAAGTGGGTCGCGGAGTTCAGCTCCAGGTAGGCACGGTTCGTGCTGGACGGCAGGCTGGAGTAGAAGGGCGAGGCGTGGGAGGCGACCGGGGCGATGGTGTCCCCGTCCGCGCCGACGATCAGGGTGGGAGTGCTGACCTCGGGCCAGGTCTTGTCGGTGTTCCAGGGGGTGAGGGGTATCGCGGCCTGGAGCGAGGGACGGTCCTTGGCCGCCTCCAGGGTGCCGCCGCCGCCCATGGAGTGCCCCATGACGCCGAGCCGGCTGCTGTCGATGCGGGTGCGTACGCTGCTGTCCTCGGTCAGGTAGTCCAGGGCGTCCAGCAGCTGCTCGCCCCGGGAGGCGGGCTGGTCCAGCGTGGTGTTGGTGTCGATGGTGAACACCACGAAGCCCTGCGAGGCCAGCCGCGGTCCGAGCCAGGCCATCGAGGACTGGTACGCCGTGAAGCCGGGCGCGACCGCGATGGCGCCGAACGTGCCGTCGCTGGTGCTGGTCGGGTAGTAGATGGTGCCGCCGCCGAAGCCGGTGACGGCGAGCGAGGAGACGGATGTCTCCGACACGGAGTACGGGCCGCGCAGTGCCTCGATGCTGGACTGGCTGGGGGCCGGTCCGCGCTCGTAGGGGTTGTCGGCGGCCTGGGCGCCCGGGCTGGTGAGGGTGCTGAGCCCGACGACCGCGGTGATCGCCGTCGCCGCGCCGGCCAGCCGGCGCCGGGTGACGCGGGGTGCGCTGCGGCTCGCCCGGTGGCCGGCGGGGGTGTGGGGGTTGGAGTGCACGACGAGTCGTCCTCTCTGTCGTGGCGACGGGGACCCCGGCCGGCGGCGGTTCGGGCACCGGTGCGCGTGGCAGGTGTACCGGTGCCGCGCCGGCCGGGCATCGCCGGTGGACTGGCCGTGCCACTGTCGACTGGCGGCGTACTCGCCGGGATCGGCAGAATCACCGGTCCCGCACGCGCGGCAGGACAGCGAGGACCCGAACCGGGGCGAGGGACGGCGTCTCGGCGGCCGTATGGGGGCACCCCGGTTCCGGGACCCCGCCGGGCACGCACCCGGCACGGCGGTCCACCGGGACCGGGCGATACGCGAACACCCCGACCCCGGCGACCCAAAGCCCCGCCGGACACCGGGCCGTACCGCCACGCACCCGGCGTGGCGGCGGTCGGTCGGGGGGTGCGGGGCAGCGGGCGCTGTGGCAGGGGTCCAGCCAAGGTGAGCCCAAAAGCCGCCACGGGATGATCTTGAAGCGGTGAGGGCCGGTTTCCGCTTCGCCGGACGTGGGGTGAGCGGCGTCGATAGCCTGCCGAGATGAGCGAGCGGAAGGCGCGGGGCGGGGCTCCGGCCACGGTAGAACAGATCGCCGCAGCGATGGCGGTGTTGGGGTTGTACGACGGGGAGAACACCCCCGAGGAGCATGCCGAGGAGGCCGCGCGGCTCGGCGGGCCGGACGCATACCGGGTGCGGATGGTCAATGCGCTGCTCGGCGTGGTGCAGGCCGAGGTGGTGAACACCGAGGGCACGGCGGAGCTGGACTCCGACGCGCGGCATGTGGCGTGGGAGGAGCAGCTCAAGGCAGCTGGCGCGGGGATCGACGATCCGGCGCGGCGGGTGGAGTTCATCCGCTGGCAGGTGCTGCGGGCCGGCACGCCGCTCAGGTTGATGGCGCAGAACCAGGCGGCTGGGCCGATCCCGGTGGCCGCCGCGCACGCGGCGAGCGGGCTGCACCTGCTGCTCGGCGTGATCGCGGCGAGCCAGGACGCCGTCGCCACCGGCGACGTGGGCACCCTGGCCGCGCAGGCCGGACAGTTAGAGGCGGCCCGGGAGGCGCTCCAGAACGCGATGGACAACACCAACGTGCTGCTGAACATGCTCAAGTCCGTGGGCCTGTAGGGCCTTTCGTACCTGAAAGGGCGTTCGCCGAGGTACTCACCTCACAGTGTGTCGCCCTCGCCCGCCAGGTCGTCTCCTAGGCCGAGCTCGGCGAGCTGCTGCGCTGCGTCGAGGACGGTCCGGCGGCACGGTGGGTGCTTGGCGAGCCACATGCGCAGTGCCTCGGTCACGGCCGCCTCGATGGTGGTGTTGTGGACCGCAGTCGTGAGGCTGAGCTGTTGCTGGAGGCTCTTCGGGATCGTGGTTGTGAGGTCCACCTCGGGTTCCCCAGCGCCCGCGAGCCGTGCGCGGAGTCGGTCGTCGAGGCCATCGAGGCGGTCCGCGGGATCGGCGGTCAGTTCCGCGGCGAGGGCACGGAGGACCTGGGCGAGGGCCACTGTGGTGAGGTCGAGATCGAGAGCCGCGGTGTTGCACCAGCGTTTCAGGGCCTGTTGATCGGCGGGCGGGAGATCGACGGTGACGCGGATGGGGCGAGTTCGGGTTTCTGTCTTCAAGACCGGTTTGAGTTCTTCTGTCACATCAGTCCCCTAAAGGCAACGTCGAAGGCATGCACAGCTTCTGACTCGCACAGCGATGGAGCGCCAGGATGCCAGTGCCGGGATGGTCAGATTTCCCGTTCCAGGACTGGCCCGGGACGGCGGCCGGGCGGGGGCGGCCGGTAGCCCGGCGGCGAGGCCAGGTGCTCACACGCCCCGCCGTACGCGGGGAACGCGGTGCCGGTCTCCGTCTCCATCGCGGGGAAGAACTGCTTCGCCTCCGGGGACTGGCCGGTGGTCTGCCAGGTGTAGCCGGGGCCGTCGGCGAGCGCCCGGCGGATCAGCCGGCGGCCGAGCCCCTGGCGCTGGTGCTCGATCGTGATGGAGATCTTGTTGATGCTCCCGACGTGGCAGTCGTCGCACACCATCCACACCAGCGTCCCGATGTCGTAGCCCTCGCGGTCGAACATCCGGATGCGGCGGTGCCCGGCGGGACGCCGCGGCGGCCAGTACAGGAACCGCACCTCCTGGCGGCGGGTGGTGAGCAGAATCCACCGCCACCGCAGCGGTGAGAGGTACTCGGGAACGGGTGGCGCCATGGGCTTCTCCTTCATCTCAGCCGGACGTTTGGTCCCGTCGTTGGTCAGTGGCGGGGGCGCCAGCGGGTGAAGACGCACTGGTCATCGCCTGCGCCGAGCCGGAACGGCAGGGCGATGCGGTCCAGGGGGAAGGTCTCGCCGGGGGCGTGGACGGTGTAGCCGGCCCGGGTGTAGAAGGCGGCCAGGTCGCGGTCGGCCTCGTAGGAGCCGTACAGCAGCATGCAGCCGAGCTGCTGGTGGACCTGCCAGGCCCGCTTGAGCAGCGCCGCGGCGACGCCCTGGCCGCGGGCATGTCCAGCGACGGCCAGGCCGTGGATCTTGGCGACGAACAGGCTCAGGGCCATGGCCTTCTCGGCCGTGAAGCCGTTGTTCATGGCCATGTCGATGAGGGTGCCGGGCGCGGTGGCGGACAGCACGCCCACGGTGCGCTCCTGCTCGTCGGCGGCGACCAGCGTCAGGGAAACGGTGGTCAGGGCCTCGCCCATCGGCCGGTCGGTGAAGGTGCGGGCGGCAGCGTCGTGGTACGCGTTCGTACCGGCTGCGCCGAGCCCGGCGAGCATGGCGGAGGACGCCGAGCCGTCCTCGATGGCCGTCGCCAGGACCGGGATGATCCTGACGCCGTCGCCGGTGGTGGCCATCAGCGCGTTCGCCGCTTCGACGTCCTGGCCACGGGCCAGGCGGATGCGGGTGCCGGCCGGGCCCTGCCAGCCGGTGCGGACGCGGTCGGCGGACAGCGGCGGCGCCTGCCGGGCCTTCTTGGTCGTCTTGCCCATGGTCTTCGTTCCCCCCTGGTGATGGTGCCGGCGGCGTGCGACCGCCGGTGCTGAGTGGATCTTGTCCTGGTGGCCGGGAGGACTACCGCCGGTTTCCGGCCGGATGTTCCTCGTCGGGCTCGCCCTGGTCCTCGTCCTCGTTGTCTTCGGGCCAGCGGCCGAACGGTCCGCTGTGGCCGGGGCCTTCGGCTCCGAGCACGCCCGGCCCCTTCGTACGGTGCGGCGTGCGGATCACGCGTCCTCCCCTTCGCGTCGGGCCTGCGCCAGCAGCGCCGCCACGACGTCGTCTTCGTCGTTCTCGGTCTGTTCAACGAGCGTGTCCAGCACGCCGTCGCCTTCCAGGACCTGCCGCTGAAGGCGTTCCATCAGCTCTGGAGCGGTGCCGCTGCCGGGGCCGGTGAGGTCCACCCGCGTCGGCCGGCGCGGGGCGACGACGCCCGGCCCGGCCGGTTGGGCGGTCTCCTCGGCGTCGGCGAGCGCGCGGTAGACCGAGGCGACGGACGGGTGCTGTCCGGCGTTCTTCCCGGTCTTGATCGTGAGCTTCCCCGCGATCTCGGGGACGGGGACGCCCTTGTCTTTGAGCGCACGGGCGAACAGGAGCATGTCATCGTCGATGACCTTGGGTCGTCCGCCGTGGTTGCCCTTGGTCGCGGCGGCGACCTGGCCTTCCAGGGTCTTCTCCCGGATGTAGTTGCGGTCGAGCTGGGCGGCGACGGCGAGCACGGCGAAGAACATGGCGCCCATGCCGTTGGGGTCGTAGATGCCGGTGAGCGGGCCGGTGAGGAGTTCGAGCTGGACGCCGGCGGTCTGGAGCTGGTTGGACAGGGTCATCAGCTCGGCGGCGTTGCGGGCGAGGCGCTTGAGCTCGTGGACGGTGAGGATGACCTCCTGGTCGGGTGCGGCCTCCTTGATGTCGTACGCCAGCTTCAGCGCCTGCTCCAGCTTCGGGCGGGTCTTCACCCGCGTGCTGATCTTCTCGGAGAAGATCCGCTTGCACAGCGGTTCGAGCGCATCCAGCTGGCTCTGCAACTCCTGCTGGGCGGTCGAGCATCGGGCGTACCCGATCCGGATCGGCTTGGCCGCCGCGGCGGCCGGCAGAGCCTCGACGGGCGGGCCCGGCTTCCACGGCCGTCCCGGGCCGCGATCGTCGGGCACGAGAACGTCGAGTTCCTCGCGGAGCGCGGGCACGAGGATGAAGCGGGCGGTGTGGTACTTCGTCGCGGTCTTCCCACCGCGGGTGCGGCAGGCACTGCCCGCCGGGGCTTCACACTTCGGACAGTCGTTTCGTTCTACCGCGATTGCTGCTTGATCGGGCGTCAGGTCCACCCCGGAAGTCTGTCAGAACTGTCTCACACAACGTGCGGGTTCTGAGAGGACTTCTGCGAACGGCGACCTGCGGAAACGTGATCCACTTCGTGCGTCTCGCAGAACTCGCGCAACTGTTCATTTGTGAGAACGCGGCGCGCGCCCGTGCGCCCCCGGAATGCAACGCTGCGCTGACAGCGTGGCGTTGTCAGCGTGATGCTGTGCCGTGAGGGTGAGAGGCATGACGAACACCGACAAGCCGACTCGTCCGCCCCGGCCAGTCCCGTATGTGATGGACGAGGAACAGGCCGGATTGCTCGCCCGTCTCTCCGAGGACTACGCCGACGCCGTGCAGGAGATCCAGGACCGTACGCCGCATGCGTCGGTCGTCGCGCTGCTGCACGCGGTCCATGCCCATCAGGCACAACGAGTGTTCGCCTGTGACCCGCGTTGGCGTGAGACCGCAGGCATCACGGAAGTACCCGAGGACCGTGCGGACGACGTCGCTGCCGCGCTCGCGCTGCTCCAGGTTGCCCGCGACGACCTGGAGGGCCTGGAGGGCGCCCTGCTGCTGGCCGCCCGTACGGCCAGTACGCGCACGGGCAAGCCGTTGTTGACGTTCAAGAAGATCGCTGCGGCGCTCGGCGTCGAGTCCGAGCAGGCCGCCCAGGGCCGCTACCGCCGCAAGGTCGGCAACCTCAACGGCACCGATTCCGGACTCGACGGCACACCGTAGGGGCGCGACCGGGTCAGGCGGCGGACTCTCCGTTGTTGCCGCTGGCCGTCTGCTCGTTCACCCACCGCTGGGCCTCCGCGAGGTTCGCGGCAGTGCCCGCAGGCGCGTACGCAAAGCCGTTCCACTCCTCCAGGGCCCGCGCCTCGTCGGGCTGGAGGTGACCGCCGCCGCCGTGGAGCGGGCAGTGCCGGCGCCAGACATCGAGCGGCGGGCGGCGCCGCTTGTTGTACGCCGCGAGCGGGTCGCCGTCGTCGGTGCGCGGGATCGCGCGGGACGGCTGGTTCGGCGGTCCGGGTCGGGAGTGCTTGCCCATGCGCTTGATGGTCTCAGGCGGCGACCGTGGTCGGCCGGGCCGCGGCGAGATCCGCCGCGCGCGTGCGGACCTCGTCCACCTCGGTGGTCCGGTACGGGCGGGCGGCGTCCAGCAGCGTGTTGAGCCGGGAGGCCACGAGCGTGGAGTCGACGCGGGTGGCGTCGGTAAGCGCCTGGTGGGCCGCGGCGGCGCCCTGCTCCGGTTCGTTCTCCATGAACAACGCGGCGGCCAGGCCGATGCGGTCCATGACCTTCACCCGCTCGAAGCCGGGCCTGCGCAGCCGCAGGGCGTCGGTGAAGTACACGCTGGCGGGCTGGCGGTCGCCGTGGAGTCGGACGAGGTCGCGGGCGGAAACCGCGCGGGCGCCGGCGTGCTCGGCGGCGTCGAAGTACGCCACCCATTCCGGCACCTCTCCCAGACCGCCGGCGACCAGCTCGTCAGCGGCGCCAAGGTGCCGCTCGGCACCTTGCTCGTCGCTGAGGGCGGCGTGCACCCGTCCGGTCTGGGAGGCGACCAGCGCCTTCGTCGCAGGGATCGTCGCCTTCTTCCCGGCGACGCTGAGGAGACCGAGGGCGTCCTGGGGATGCCCGAGGTAGATCATCTGGTGGGACATGCGGGTGACGATCTCCACCCCGCGGTCGGGCTGCCCGGCCTCGGAGGCCGCGTAGATGCCGTACGACCAGTACCGCTGGGCGGTGGCGTACCGGCCGCAGTCGTGGCTGACCCACCCTGCCAAAGCGGCGAGGTCGGCGGTCGCCGCGAACACCCGGGCCTTCAGCGGGGCGGGGACGCCGTCCTGGATGCGGCGGGCGACTTCGGCGAGCGGGGCGACGATCGCGGAGCGGTACAGGCCGCCGCCCTTGGAGGCGTCGGCCTTCGTGAAGAAGGTGGTCACCTCCTCCAGCGCGGTGGTGGTGTCCGCGTCGAAGCCCTTGCTGGCGCGGTTCAGCCGGCGGGCGGTGCCGCCCAGCATCCGCTCGGCCGCGAGGATCAGCGGGGCGCCGAGGGCGAGCTTGAGGGTGTCGCGGCGGTCGAGGAAGAGGTCCATCTGGGTCCATCCGGCCAGGGTCGGTGCGGCTGCCTCGGTCAGCAGCGGGAGCTGGATGCTATCCAGGGTGGGCCCCGCGGCCGTCAGGCCGAGATCACCGGGCGTGAGCGGTTGGCCGACCGCATCGGAGACCACCGCGGCAAGCAGGGCGGGAACCGGTGGGCGGGGGCATTCGCCGTCGATCCAGCGGCGGATGCGGGTGGCGTCCGGGGCGATCTGCCGGTGACCTTGGCGGATGGCCTCGGCGGCGATCCGGCGGGCGATCTCGCCGTGGGACAGGCCGGTGGCCGCGATCCACAGCGCGAGATGCGGGTTGCTCGATCTGCTGGGCACCGGTGCCTCACCCTCCCCGACTCCCTGTCACGGAGCGTGGCAGTTTCGCCACGGTTCGCGGCACCTACGGTACTGGTCAGGGCTCTGGCCGGGGGCGGATTCTGCTCAGGCGGTGGCCGCCCGGCTATCCGCATGAGGCAAGGGGAAGGACGAACGCATGGCGACGCTTGCACCCCCGGCTCAGGCTCCGTGGGCGATGCGGCTGGTCACCGACCGGCTGCCCGTCGGCCCGCCGTCGTACGCGGCGGTGACGCTCGACGCGTCGACGCAGACCGCCCGCTACACCGATGCCGTCGGCCAGGTGGTGGAGATGGGCAAGCACGGCACCAGCAAGACCACCGGCACCGCGTCGATGTCCGGCGGCGGCGACGGGCAGAACCCGCAGCCGCAGACCCAGGACGACAACACCACCGACTACGAGTCGGACTGACCGATGGCCTCCACCGTCCTGGTCGTCACCGCGCTGGAAGACGTCACCGCGGACCGCGTCATCGCCGCGCTGAACGAGCGCGAGGTGCCCGTCGTCCGCGTCGACCCGGCCGACATCGGCTCCGGCCTGGCCTTCGGCGCCCGCATCGGCGCCGGGGCGCCGGCCTGGTCCGGGCGGCTGGTCACCGGCAGCCGGGAGGTGGAGCTGGGGGAGGTGGCGGCGGTGTACTACCGCCGCCCCACCCCCTACGCCGCCCGCTACCAGCACCTGCCCGCCCAGCAGCGCGACTTCGCCACCGCCGAGGCCCGCCACGGGCTCGGCGGGGTGCTCAACCACCTGCACGGCGCCCGCTACGTCAACCACCCCGGCGCGGTCACCGCCGCAGATTTCAAGCCCGCCCAGCTCCAGACTGCTGCCCAGCTCGGGTTGGCCATCCCGCCGACGCTGATTACCAACGACGTCGAGGCGGCCCGCAAGTTCGCCGCCGAACACGGCCCCGTCATCTACAAGACGTTCCGCGGCCTGCCCCGCGACGAGGACGGGCGCACCGGCGCGATCTGGACCCAGCGCGTCGATGCGGACACCTTCGACGACTCGCTCGCGGTGACCGTCCACCTGTTCCAGGCGGAGATCCCCAAGACCGGCGACGTCCGCGTGACCGTGGTCGGCCGCCGTATCTTCGCCCAGCAGATCGCCGCACCGGACGGTGCGCTGGACTGGCGCCGCGGCGACTGGGACCAGCTCCTGCACGCCCCCATCACGGTGCCGGCCCCCGTCGAGGCGGCGCTGCACAACTACCTGGCGGAGTTCTCCCTGGTCTTCGGCTGCTTCGACTTCGCCCTGACCGGTGACGGCGACGCGGCGCAGGACTGGGTGTTCATCGAGTGCAACCCCAACGGCCAGTGGGGCTGGCTGCCCGACGCCGGCGACATCACGACCGCGTTCGCCGACATCCTGAGCACGAGCACGGAAGGAGGCGGAGCACGATGATGCCCGCCGACCTGGAGACCGACGCCGAGCGGCTGCGCGAGGCGATGACCAAGGCCCTCGCCGCCGACGGCGTCCTTGCTGATCCCGGCTGGCGGGCGGTCGTCGAGACGGTGCCCCGACACCGGTTCGTGCCGGGCTTCTACCTGCCCGCCGACGAGCGCGACGGGCAGGGGCTGACGGTGTGGGAGCCGGTCACCGCCGAAGCCGACTATGGCCGCTGGCTGGCCGCCGCGTACTCCGACACGACGCTGATCACGCAGTTCGACGGCGACGAACCGGACTGGAAGCAGCCCGCCGTGCGGCACGGCGGGGCGCCGACCTCGTCGTCCACGCTGCCGTCGCTCGTCGTACGGATGTGGACGGACGCGGACGTGCAGGAGGGGCACACGGTGCTGGAGATCGGCACCGGCACCGGCTACTCCACCGCCCTCGCCTGCGAACGCCTCGGCTCCGCCGACGTCACCAGCATCGAGGTCGACCCGCACCGGTTGGAGCAGGCCGCGAGCGCGCTGTATGCCTGCGGGTACACGCCGACGCTGGCGGTGGCGGACGGGCTGTACGGCTACTGGCCCGAGGTGAAGTTCGACCGCATCGTGGCCGCCTGCTCCTTCCGCGCCGTCCCTGCGGCCCTTCTTGCCCAGGCGAGGCCGGGTGGGAAGATTCTGCTCACCCTGTCGGGCTGGCTGTACGGCTACGCCCGGGTCCTGCTCACCGTGGCCAAGGACGGCACCGCCGAGGGGCAGCTGCTTCCCGGCACGGTGTCGTTCATGTCCGCCCGCACTCACGCGGCGCCGGCGTTCGGCAACCCCGCCCACTGGGCCGCGGGCCTTCCGGAGGAGGGCCGGGCGGCCCGGCACTCCCCGGAGCGGATCACCGCCGGGACCGAGGAGGCGTTCCACCTGCGGTTCCTCGCCCAGTGCGCCGCCCCGGACGCGCAGATGACGACCGTGGGCGAGACGGTGCACCTGGTCGACGTCGTCACCGGCTCCGCAGCCACCCTCACCCCCGTCGAAGGCCGGTGGGAGGTGCGCGAGGGCGGCCCCGTGCGGCTGTGGGAGCGGATCGAGCGCGTGCTGTCCGCGTACGACGAGGCGGGCCGGCCCGGGCCTCAGACGTTCACCCTGCACGTCTACGACGGCGGGCAGCACCTGCGCCACCCGCACATGCCCGGCCTGCCTCTACCGAGGCCCTGACGGGCCCGCTAGTCTCCGGGCGCCCGGACGGAGGGATGTGACGGACCTCCGGCCGGGCGCCCGGCCGTTCAGCCCTGGCGGGGTGCGGGCTTCGCATCGCCGCACTCGGCGGCCAGGGCCTCGGCTCCGGCCCGGGCCGCCGCGGCGCGGTCCTCGGCGTCCTGGGCGAGGTAGCGGGAGGACTCATCTCCGGTGGCGTCCACGAGCCGGTGAAGCAGCTGCGCCCGCCGCTCCAGGTAGGTGGTCCTGTAGGTGGGAGCTGGCAACGCTTTCGGAGCGCACGGCGGCTGGCCCCATGCTCCCGCGCCAGTACTGGGCCGCACCAAGGTCGGCCGGACAGTCACGCGAGTGACGGCCACCGATGGGCGGCCCACTCCAGCCATCCTGACCATCCAGGAGGCGGATCTCCAACCTCATGTCCGTCGAGTTCCGTGGCGTCGGGCTCCTCGAACAGTGTCCTCCAGTGCAGGAGATCCGTCTCGTTCATCGCGAAGGTCTGATCAGGGGTGGTCGACTGACGATGAGCGACCCGAGCACGTTGGGTCTCATGGTCCACCGGCACATACACAAGCTGACAGGATGCGCCCACAGACATCACCAACCAGCGGATCGCGGACCTCTCGTCACGAGACCAGCATCCGAAATCCAGGACCACGTTGATTCCCAGCCTCAGCGCCTCCAGACCAAGCCAGAGCAGCCGTCCTTCCAGCACATCGCGCTTCCCCTCCGGCTGCGGATCGCCGAACAGCGGGATCATCCACTCATCCGGCGTCAGCCGCAGCGCGCTGTGCTCCATGGCCAGCTGCCGAGCTCTCGTGGTCTTCCCGGCACCTGGCAGGCCGACTGTCAGGAACAACGTCGTCACACCCAGATCGTGTCGCGAAGGCCAAGTGGAGGAAGACTGCGCTTTCTGCCGAGATCACCGGGCCACGGCGCAGCCCAGCAGCGCGATGACGTCCAGTGGCGGTGACGCACGCCTCCCAGGTTCTTTCCGGTGGTTCAGGGGTCGTAGGTGCTGGTGGGCCGATGCCTTGTGGTGTGGCTGATCATGGCTTGAGCCATAGGCGGATCACTGAGGAGCGACGTCAGTCAGCGGCGCCTGGTGTGGGGACGTAGGGTTCGATCTCGCGCCATGGCGGCGGTCCTCCCAGCTGCCGGCTGATGGGCTGCTGGGATCCGTCGAGGGAGCTGCGGGCCGCGTTGACGAAGGCGAGCTGTCCGGATGCGAGTTCCGCCATGATCCGCTGCAGGTTGTCACGGTTCTTCGGGCCGCGGTCGGCGACCAGGAGCGCGAAGCGGCCGATCGCATCGGCCAGGTCGCCGGCGGCATTCGCAACGTCGGGGGTGGCGACCAGGCTGAGTGAGGTCAAGGCGGCGTTGAACGGTGGCCAGTTGGCGTTGTTGGGCCGGTCGTCGAGGTATGCCTCACGCAACTCGATCTCGACCGCCGTGAACTCCTGGAGGAAGGCTCCGTAGGCGGCTGTCTGGGTGTCGCGCAGCCATTGCTGGTTCTGGTTGCGGCGGCCAACGAAGCCGCCCACCACGATGCCGATGATGGTTGCGACGGCACCAACGCTCGTGGACACCAGAACATCCCAGGGGACGGCCAACCCAGTTTCCTCCTTCAGCGCGGCCGCGGCTTCTTCCGCGGCTCTGGCCAGACCGGCTCCAACGCGGCTTGCACCGTGCGGAATCCGACTCCGTACTCATGCATCAAGGCCCGGTACGACATCCCTGCCCGGGCGTCACGACGGATCGCCGCGTACAAGTCGACCTTGGACTTCGGTGGCGCCATCGCAGCCTCATCCCGCAGAGCACGTCCATGCTCCCACCGCAAGCCCTCAAGCGTTGCCAGAACTCGGTTCTGGCACAGATCTTGGGGAGCGGTCGCTGAGGGTGACGATGTCGTTCGATTGAACGGGTGGTCACGAGCCCGGCTGACCGACTCAAGCACTCACCTCGTAGCCTCCGCGTATGACTGCTGATCCGTTCCAGTGCCGCTGCGTCCTCTGTCATGACTACGGCGACCGGGACGAAGCGGACCGCATGGATCTGACGATCATCGGGAATGTGCAGCGGCACGGATGGCACGTCGTGATGGTTCCCGAGGACGACATCGGTCCTGGATTCGCCTACACGATCGGCCTCGCACATACTCACGGCGCCCCTGAACTCGCCATGTTTGGACTCGACATCCACGCCATGCACCGCATGCTCAACAGAGTCGGCGAGAAGTCCGCTGCGGGCGCCGTACTGGCTGATGGCCAGAGACACCCTGATGTTGTCGACGGTCACCACGTCGCGCTTAGAAACGTTGACCTCCGCTGGTACCGGACCTTCTTCGGGCAGGCCATCGGGTTCTACCGGCGGCCTCCTTTCCCTGTGCTGCAAGTCGCGTGGCCCGACGCTGATGACCGCTTTCACTGGGAAGAACAGGCCGAGGAACGGCATCGGGAGTCGCAGCCTCAGTTGTGGCTGCCGCCGAGTGAGCACCCTGTCGGGATCTGGACTACCGAACTCTGACCTCTAGCGTGCCGACCAGCGACAGACCGCCGTCGCGACAGCTACTGAAGCAAGATCAGTTTGCGGAGCAGTTTGAATCCGGCTCGGCCGTAGAGCTGCCTCTTGATCTTCTTGATGCGGTTGACGGCGCCCTCGATGCTGCCCGAGTTCCAGTCCAGGGTGAGCCCGGCTGTCACGGCGTCGAAGTCTCGGTGCAAGTGCAGTGCGAAGCCGGTGAGGCCGGGTAGCTGGCTGGCGTCGACTGCGTCGATCCAGGTGGGGAGTGTCGAGCCGAGGCGGTCGGTGAGTATCTCGCCGAAGCCACGGCCATGTCCGGCGACCTTGTCCAGTTCGGGGCAACGGGCCAGGACCTCCTTCAGGCCGGCCCGGTCTTCCTCGGTCAGGGCCGTGGGGTGCCGGGTTAGCCAGCCGGTCACCTGCCGCACCGACGGTGGCCGCGGTGCCGCGCCGGCCGGGGTCCTGCGGAGAGTCGCGATGTGGGCGCGGGCCATCTGGTAGGTGACGGGCGCGTTGGCGGCAATGAGTCCGCCGTGCAGTCGGGTGACACTGGTGCATCCCTCGGCGAATCGCCGCTCCAGGTAGGGCTTGTAGGGGTCCAGCCTGCTGGATCGGGGCCGGTTCTCTCGGAAGGTGTCCTGCCAGCGTGCGGCGTTCGCGTACCGGAGCACGGTGTTGAGACCCCAGCCCAGGTGCCGGGCAATCGCCCGGCGTGAGTGGCCTTGGGCGAGGAGCTCGTGGACCAGGGCGTGTGCTGCCTTCTTCCGGTCGGCCCGCCGGCCGACAGGCGCCGAGTCGTCCTGCGGCCGACCAGGGTCGGGGCGGGTCGCGCCTGGCAGCGTGCCGGTGGGCGGCCGGGTGCGCAGGCAGTCGCGGTGGGCGGCGACGCAGGTCTCCACGGCCCGGCCGAGGCCCTGCCACAGATGGAACCGGTCGGCGACCTGCAGAGCGTCGGGGTACCGCGGCGGGAGCCCTCGGCGTAGGCGCCGGCTCGGTCCCGGCAGATGATCTGCACGCCTGGGTGCTGGATCAGCCAGGCGGCCAGTGGCCCGGCTTCGCGGGTCGGGAGCACATCGACCACACGATGGTCTTCGACGCTGGTCAAGACGGTGGAGTAGGTCTGGCCGCGGCGGATCGCGAAGTCGTCCACGCCCAGCACCCGGGGCGTGCTGAACTGCGGATCGTGCAGCGCCATGACCCTGCGCAATAACGACGTTGTGCGCGATTGAGGTTGGGCGTCCGTAGCGGAGGATGCCCCTATGCATGCTCTTTTCGATCAACCCGAAGTCCGTCGGGTCTCGCGAGGCGAGTACCCCTTGTGGGACGAGGCTCTCGCGGTCCTTAACCAGGACTTGGCCGTGACTCTTCCTGAGCAGGGACCTCTGCAACTGCTGGCCCAGCCTTCCTACGAGGCGGGCGAGCCGGAGTGTGTCTACGTTGCCCTGGCCAACGGCGAGTGGCACGGCAGTCATCTGTACCCAAAGACGGCAGAAGACTCTGCTCATGCCTTGGCGATCGTCGCCGACGCCGCGCAGGAAACCGTCGCTGAGCGTCTGTGGCAGGCGTGGCCCCTGTGTGTCGAACACAACCTGGGCATGCATACGCGCGAGGTGGAGGGGCTGCTCTCCTGGTGGTGCGCCGGGAGGCGGTCGGGGGGCGGTCTGGGCCACATCTGTGCGGCCGTGGGCGCGCTCGACACCTTCTGAGCGCCGTGACGTGAAGGGGGCTGTCGGGTTGGATGTTGATGTGACGCAATACCTTGGTCGCACGGCCTTGTCCCATCCCGTCTTCACCGGCCTTCAGCCCCGTCGACTCGGTGCGCTGGTCGGCGAGTTGGCTCATGCGTGGATGGCCTCTGAGGAGTGCCGACTACACAACCGCAGGGGTCGCGGCCGTCTGCGAGCCGCCGGGGCCGGTCCGAACCATCAGTTGGTGTTCACCGACCGGATCATCGTCACCCTGGTCGTCCTGCGGTTACAGCTTCCTCATGCAGCCCTGGCTGTGCTCTACGGCGTGGACCGCTCCACGATCACCCGCGCCGTCCATGAGATCCGTCCGCTGTTGGCTGCCCGGGGCTTCGCTGTGCCAGGACGCCTCGACCTGCGGCTTCGCACGTTGGAGGACGTTTTCGCCTACGCGGCGGCCGAAGGCGTGGAACTGAGGTTGGACGGCACCGAAATCCGGGTGCGCCGCCCCGGGGCGAACAGGCCAGGACGGCGCGCGTTCGTCTCGGGGAAGATGCGGCAGAACACCAAGAAGGCCACCGTCGTCACCGACGAGCAGGGCCGCACCCTTTGGGCTGGCCCGGTCCCTGGGCCCAGTCGGCACACGCTCCGGCCCTGCACCGGCACGCCGGCCTCGAGTTCGCCGGGGTGTGGGGCCGCCGGCCGGTGGCGGCCGGGGAACTGGCGGACCGGTACGGCACCCGGGCCTACGACGACGTGGACGCCCCGCTGGCGGACGTGGACGCGGTGGCCGTGGCGCTGCCCCCGTCGGTCCAGGCCCACCTGGCGGTGCGCGCGGCGCGGGCGGGCCGCCATCTGCTGCTGGACAAGCCGCTGGCCACCACCGTGGCGCAGGGCCGGGCCGTGGCCGAGGCGGTGCGCGCGGCGCGGGTGGCCTCGGTGGTGTTCTTCACCGTCCGCTTCCGGCCGGAGACCGAGGCGTGGATCGACGTCCAGGCCGGCCGGGGCGGCTGGTTCACCGCGCGGGCGCAGTGGCTCGGCGCGGTGTTCACCGGCGACAGCCCGTTCGCCGCGTCACCGTGGCGGCGGGAGAAGGGAGCGCTGTGGGACGTCGGTCCGCACGCGCTGTCGGTGCTGCTGCCGGTCCTCGGTGACGTCCGGCGGGTGGCGGCGGCCGCGCCCGGCCCCGGGGACACCGTGCAGGTCGTCCTGGACCACGCCGGCGGCGCGTCCAGTGTGCTGACGCTCAGTCTGACGGCTCCGCCCGCGGCGGCCGGCGCCACGGTGGAACTGCGCGGTGCCGCCGGGGTGACGCCGCTGCCGCCGAGCGCGGACGACGGGGCGGTGCCCGCGCTGCTGCGGGCCGGGGACGCGCTGCTGGACGCCGTACGGACGGGCCGGCCGCATCCGTGCGACGCCGCGTTCGGCCTGCGGGTGACGGAGATTCTGGCGGAGGCCGAGGCACTGCTGGCCTGACGCGGGCGGGTGGCGCCGGGTCAGCCCTCGTCGGACCTGGTCAGCGCTTCGGTGATCAGCCGGGTGGCGAAGTCCGGGTCCTCGGTGATGCGGTTGATGTGCTCCGCGAGCAGGAAGGCGGTGGCCTCCAACGGCGTCATCTCGTCCTCGGTCCAGTACCCGTACTGCTTGCGCCAGAGGCTGGGGCTCAGGCCGGTGCCGGCGGCGATGACCAGGCCGGCCATGGTCGGGATGGTCTCCGGGGGGACGCTCTTGGGCATCATCCGCATCGTGGCCACCAGGTTGGGCACGACGTACTCGATGACGTCCTTGCCGTGGTCCTCGTGGGCCATCCGCAGCCATCTCATGAACATGTAGATGAGAGTGCAGGCGCCGTCGAGCACGTCGTCAACCCCGCCGGGTCCCAGCGACGCGGCGAACTGGTCGATCAGTTCCTGCTGTTCGGGATCGGTGGCGGTCTTGCCGTCGTGGATGCTCTTGAGCCGCGAGTCGATCATCATGAGGGCCGCGCCCACATCGCCGGCGGGAGCGTGCGCGGGGTCGCAGGGCGATGACACGGGGAGCCTCCTCGGGCGAACACGGTGGGTGACGCGGCTTGTTCGTAGCGTAGACGGCCCGCTGGGCGGATGTCCGGCGAATCCGGGCGAAGGTGAACGGGCCCACCGGTGTTCGAGGAGTGCGCGAGGAGCGGGCCGGTGGCGCCGGGCGCGGTCGCCGGGGCCGCCCCGGACCCGCGGCCGGTCGGGTTAAGCGGCCCTTAAACGCCGGTTAAGGCGGTCCCGGGAGGCATCCGGTATCCCCAACTCCGCACAGGATCAACCGATTTGGCGCACGCTCGGACCGTTGGCCACGCCAGTCTCCGTGCGTACCATCGGCCGCGTTCTGAGAGCGCTCTCACGCGCCGCACCACGCACGTCCTCAGGAGGCCCCCCACATGACCGCTCGTCATCAGCGTCCGCTCGGCCGCCGCAAGCTGCTCGTCGCGCTCGGCGGAGCGGCGGTGGCCGCGCCCGCCATCGCCGCGATCGCCCCGCACGCCCTCGCCGACAACGGCACGGACACCTCGGGGGCCGCGACGAAGGCCGCGGGCACCCTGCCGCTGACGGTCGTCAACGAGACCGGCTCCTTCGGCGACACCGACGTCCACCTGTACGTCGTGGGCAACCTGGACGGCAAGCAGGTACGGCTCACCGCGGACGGGACGCTCGCCCCGGTCGCCCTGTCCGACAACGGCGCCGACGGCTACACCGACTACGCGATCAGCCTGTCCGGCAGCGGCGCGACCCAGCTGTCCCTGCCGTACATGTCCGGCCGCATCTACGTGGCGCTCGGCGAGAAGCTGAAGTTCAAGGCGGTCACCGACGGCGCCGGCAACGCCGCGCTCCAGTACCCGGCCGGCTGGGTGTCGTCCGACCCCAACTACGGGGTGCTGCACGACTGCGCGGAGTTCACGTACAACGCCTCCGGCATGTTCTGCAACACCACCATGGTGGACATGTTCAGCGTGCCGATGGCCATCCGGCTGACCGGCGCGAAGGACCAGACGGCCGGCACCGTGAAGGCGGGCGGCCGGGCGGCGGCGTTCGAGGCGGTCCGGCAGGTGCCGGAGTTCGCGCCGCTGGTCGTCGACGACACCCGGATCATCGCCCCCGGGCACGGGCTGGACGCCGGACTGTTCGCCAAGGACTACTTCGCCCCGTACATCGACGAGGTGTGGAGCACCTACACCGGCAAGGACCTCACGGTCACCACCAACGCGGGGACCTTCACCGGCCGGGTGCGCGGGGAGCAGTTCACCTTCAGCGGTCCGGCGTCGGTCTCCTTCGCCAAGCCGTCCACCCGGGACGTGCTGTTCTGCGACGGCGCCCTGGCCGCGCCGAACGACGGCACCACCGGCCCGGTCGCCGCGATCCTCGGCGCCGGCTTCAACCGCTCCACCCTGCTGTCCTCGGCCGCCCAGCCGACCACCGACCCGGCCGCGTTCTACGGCACCGAACTCACCAACCACTACGCCAAGGCGATGCACGCGGCCACCGAGGACGGCAAGGCGTACGGCTTCGCCTTCGACGACGTCGCCGACTTCGCCTCCTACATCCAGGACACCGCGCCGACCGGGATACGGCTGACCCTCACCGCCTTCTGAGGCGCCCCGGCTCCTCGGGGACGTTACGGTGATACCGGGAGATTCGGGACCGGGACACCGGGACCGAGCCAGCGATCCGGACCCCGAGGAGCGTATCGATCATGTCGACACCACAGCCCGACGCCGCCCGGCCGTCCGGGGCCGGCCCGGACGAGGACCGCGTCACCCCGGACGGTCTGCTGCACGCCCGCACCGGCACCGACGTGTCGCCCGAGGACCTGGTCCTGGCGGCCGGCCGGGACCTGACCGAGGAGAACCTGGAATGGGCCCGGCGCAAGCTGGCCGCCGAGGGCCCGGCGGCGCTGGACAAGCTGCTGCCCTGACTGTCGTGCGGGGGTCGTCCAGGGGCGTCTAGGGGGCCGTGTCGTCGTCCACCACGTGCACGGCGGCCTCCTCCGCGCCGGCCGCGCCGCCGTCGATGCCGACGTCCTCGGCGACGGTCTCCTTGGTGGTGTCGGTGCGCACGCCCTCGTCGGGGGCGACCAGCCGGCCGGCCCGGTCCGTGCCCGCCTGAGGGTCGACCGGCTCGCCCTCGCCGTCGGTCCGGTCGCCGACGCCGTCACCGGCCGGCGGGGTGACGTCCGGGACCTCCTGGGCGAGCCGTTCGTCCAGGGTCTCGCCGTCGTGCTGCTCGGCGGCGGTGGTGCCCACCTTGTCGACGCCGAGTGGTTTCTCCGGCGGGGAGTAGCCCTCGTCGAGGGTGTCGTCGTAGGTGCGCTCGTCGACTGCGTCCTCCATGTCCAGCGGCGCGGCGTCCTCCTGCTCCTCGTTGCCGCCGGTGGGCTGGTAGACGTCGTCGGCCATCGGGTCGGTGCCCATCGCCGCCTCCTTCTCGCTCGCGCTGCGCCGCCTGGGGCGTCTCGGTCTGCTTTCGCGTTTCCCGTCCCGCGATCTTTAACCTCGACGGCCCCGGGGGGCCTGCTCCCGGCCCCGCGCGCGAACGGCTCAGAGCGCGGCCCGGGGCCCGTCCGGCCGGTGCCGCCGCTGCTCCACCGTCGCCCGGCTCAGCTCCTCGGTCCCGGCCGCCGGGAGCCGCTCGAAACCGGCCTCGGTGATGACCGAGACCACGGGGTGGATCCCCCGGCCGAGGTCCGGGCCGCCGGTCGCGGAGTCCTCGTCGGCGGCGTCCCACAGGGCGTGCAGCGCGGCCGGCACCGCCTCGCGCCGGGGCAGGTCCGCGCGGTGGAGTCTCTTCAGGGCGCCCCGGGCGTAGGGGGAGCCGGAGCCCTCGGCGTGGAAGGCGTGCTTCTCGTAGCGGCCGCCGGCGACGTCGTAGGAGAAGATCCGGCCGCGGCCGCCGCCGGGCGCGCTCGCTGAAGGACGACGTGCCCGGGGCGAAGAATCCCGTCACCGGCCTGCCGTCCGGCTCGGCGCTCGTCATGCCGCTCCTCCTTCGCCCGTGCACCGACAACCCGTGTCCCGACAACCGGTGTCCCGACAACCGGTGTCCTACCTGATGCCGCCGGCCGGGAAACCCGTCCGGCGGCCGGTGCCTTCCGTCCCCGGAGCCCGCTCCCTCAGCCGGTGCCGTCCGCCCCCGGCCGTGGCGCGACCAGGACCCGCAGGTCACCGACGCGGTACGGGGTCCAGGTGCGGGCGTAGCCGGGGGCCCTGCCGCCGGGGACGGTGAGCGCGGCGGCCGGGACGCGCCGGGCGGTGCGCTCGATCTCGGCGGGGGTGGTGTTCTCGTTGTGTCCGGCGGTGTTGCCCGAGGAGCAGCCGGTGTAGTAGCCGAGCGGGATCGCCTCGTGGCCGGTGAGCAGGCAGGGCGGGCGGACGCCGAGGCCGTGCAGCGCGTCCGCCGCGCGGGCCCAGTCCTGGCGGTCCCGGGTGGTGCGGTCGACGGTGCGGTCCAGTACGGCGTACTGCGCGGCGAGGTGGCCGGCCAGGGCGAGGGCGACCAGGGCGGCCGGTACCGGGCGCCACCGGCCGCCGGGGGCGCGCACCAGGTGCCGCAGGGCGTCGGCGACCGGGAGGGCGAGCAGGGCGTAGGCGGGCTGGAGGAAGCGGGGTGCCGCGTAGCCGATGCCGAACAGGTAGGGCAGGGCGACGGTCGCCGCGCAGGCCAGCGGGAGCAGGGTGCGGGCGGTGCGGCCGGCCCGGACCGCGACCGCCAGGCCGAGGGCGGCGAGCAGCGGCAGGGCGAACCACCACAGGGTCACCGCGGGGTGCGGGAACGCCCCGGTGCACGGGCGGCACAGGGCGCGGCCGCCCAGGCTGCGGAGCTGGTCGTCGACGGCGATCGCCCAGCCGAGGCCGCCTTGGATGCGGGACGCCTCGTGCAGCCGTTCGGCGAGGCCGCCGTACCGGGCGTACGCCTCGATCACCCACTCCGCTCCCCCGGCGGCGAGACCGCCGACGAGGGCGAGCAGCAGCCGGGCGTGGCGCCGCCACAGGGCGACGGCCAGCAGCGGCAGGCTCGCGTAGACGGCGTCGGCCGGGCGCATCCAGGCCATCAGCGCGGCGCCCGCCAGCACGCCGCACAGCGCGGCCCGCGCCGGGTGGCCGGCGCGGACCCGCAGGAAGCAGCCGACGCAGATCAGGGCGCCGACGGCGACCCAGTAGTTGGGCATGGCCTGGGGACCGTAGAAGAGAGTCACCCACAGGGTGGCGAAGAGGGCGCCGGCGGCGGCCAGCACCCCGGTCGGGAACAGGCCGCGCCAGGCCCGCAGGGCCAGGAAGAGGCCGAGGCCGGAGAGGGCGGCGAGGTACGCGCGGAGGAGTTCGGTGGAGGACGACCAGGCGGCGACGGGCGCGGCCAGCAGGGCGGGGCCGCGGGCGCGGGGGGCGCTGAAGAACGCGGCCGGGGTGTGTCCGGTGACCTGGCTGACGTAGACGATCTCGTCCCAGCCCAGGCCCAGGCCGGGGCGGACGAGGAGCAGTTGGGCCAGGGTGAAGGCGGCGGCGACGGCGGCGAGCGGGCGGAGGTCCGCCGCGCGCCCCGGCAGGCCGGCCGCCGGCGCCCGGCCGTCCCGTCGCCCTCCGGTCAGGACGGCGTGCGCGCTGTCGGCCATGTCCACCCCTTCGTGAAGGCATCCGGAACCCCGGGCGAACCCCGGGCGAACGGAGTCAAACTAACCCGGGGTCACCCGGCCCGCAGGGTGGATTACGGCCAGTCGCCGGGTCCGGCTCAGCGGGCGTTGGGGCGGCGGTGCGGCGGCTGTTCGGGTTCCGGGCGCGGGGCGAGCGCGGGGACGGCACGGACCACGGGGCCGTCGCCGTCGACGGTGAACTCGGTGCCGTGGTGGCTGACCCGCATCGGCGCTCCGGACAGCAGGGTGTACGTCGTCTTCCCGCCGTCGATCTCCACCCGCAGGCAGCGGCCGCGGAACTGGAGCCGGAAGGCGAGCCGGCTGAACTTCTCCGGCAGCCGCGGGGAGAAGCGGAGCGTGTCGCCGTCCCGGCGGGTGCCGCCGAACCCGGCGACCAGCGCCATCCAGGTGCCGGCCAGGGAGGCGATGTGCAGTCCGTCGCGGGTGTTGTGCTCCAGGTCGGCCAGGTCCATCAGGGCCGCCTCGGCCGCGTAGTCGTAGGCGAGCCGCAGCTGGCCGGTCTGGGCGGCGACCACGGCCTGGCAGCAGGCGGACAGCGAGGAGTCGCGGACGGTGAGCGGCTCGTAGTAGGCGAAGTTGCGGGCGATCTGCTCCGCGTCGCTGTGCGCGTCGAACCAGCTGCCGCAGGTGTACATGGCCAGCACCAGGTCGGCCTGTTTGATCACCTGCTTGCGGTAGAGGTCGAAGTAGGGGAAGTGCAGCATCAGCGGGTACTGGTCGGCGCCGGTGCGGGCGAAGTCCCAGCGCTGGTGACGGGTGAAGCCGGCGTGCTGCTCGTGGACGCCGAGTTCGTCGTTGTACGGGATGTGCACGGACTCGGCGGCGTCCCGCCAGGCGGCGCTCTCCTCGTCGTCGACGCCGTGCCGGGCCGCCTCGTCCGGGTAGCGCTCGCAGACGTCGGCGGCGGCCAGCAGGTTGGAGCGGGCCATCAGGTTCGTGTACAGGTTGTCGTCGGCGACCGCGCTGTACTCGTCGGGGCCGGTGACGCCGTCGATGTGGAAGACGCCGTGGTGGTCGTGGTGGCCCAGCGAGCGCCACAGCCGGGCGGTCTCCACCAGCAGTTCCAGGGCGGTGTCGCGTTCGAAGCCGGTGTCGCCGGTGGCGGCCGTGTAGCGGACGGCGGCGTGCGCGATGTCGGCGTTGACGTGGAAGGCGGCGGTGCCGGCCGGCCAGTACGCCGAGCCCTCCGACCCGTCGATGGTGCGCCAGGGGAAGGCGGCGCCGCGCAGGCCGAGCTGGGCGGCGCGGTCGCGGGCGGCGGGCAGGGTGTCCTGGCGCCAGCGCAGCGCCTCGGCGACCGCCTTGGGCTCGGTGTAGGTGAGCACCGGGAGCACGAACATCTCGGTGTCCCAGAAGGCGTGGCCGTCGTAGCCGGAGCCGGTCAGGCCCTTGGAGGGGATGGCCCGCTGTTCGGCGCGGGCACCGGCCTGGAGGACGTGGAAGAGGCCGAAGCGGACGGCCTGCTGGATCTCCTCGTCGCCGTGCACCTCGACGTCGGCGCGGGCCCAGAACTCGTCGAGGTACTCCTTCTGCTCGGCCACCAGGCCGTCCCAGCCGCCGTGTCCGGCGGCGGCCAGCGCGGCCTCGACCTGGTCGCCCATGGCGGGCCGGGAGCGGGCGCCGGACCAGCCGTGCGCGACGGTCTTGCGCACCCGCAGCCGCTGGCCCGGCGCCAGTACGGAGGTGATGGTCAGCCGCGCCACGTCGTCGCTGGACTCGCTGCCGCTGGTGGTGGACTCGGGGCCGTCCACCTCGTGGTCGGCGGCGACGGCGACCCGCAGATCACTGCGCCGGGTGCGGTGGACCAGGCGCAGGCGGGGGCCGGCGGCACGGTGCTCCTCGGGTTCCAGCGGGGACTTCAGGGCCTTGCTGGCGCGCGGGTCGCCGTTGGGGTCGGGCAGGCTCTCGTTGGCGACCAGCTCCGACTGGATGACCACCCGGATGCGGCTGTCGACGGCCTCCACCTCGTAGTCGACGGCGGCGATGGCCCGCTGGGTGAGGGAGACCAGCCGGGTGGAGCGCACCCGGACGGTCGAGCCGGCCGGGGAGGTCCACTCGCAGACCCGCTCCAAAACGCCGCGGCGCAGGTCCAGGCAGCGTTCGTGGGTGACGAGGCGGCCGTAGCGCAGGTCGAAGGGCTCGTCGTCGACGAGCAGGCGCAGCAGCTTGCCGTTGGTGACGTCGATGACGGTCTGGCCGGACTCGGGGTAGCCGTAGCCGGCCTCGGCGTAGGGCAGCGGGTGGATCTCGTGGACGCCGTTGAGGTAGGTGCCGGGCAGGCCGTGCGGTTCGCCCTCGTCGAGGTTGCCGCGCCAGCCGACGTGGCCGTTGGAGAGGGCGAAGACGGACTCGCTCTGGGCCAGCAGGTCGAGGTTCAGCTCGGTCTCGCGCACCGACCAGGGCTCGACGGCGTAGGCGCGGTTGGTGATCACTCGGCGCCTCCGAGCAGTTCGGCGAGGTCCTTGACCACGCGGTCGGCGCCGTGCGCGTACAGGGCGTCGGTCTGGCCGACGCGGTCGACGCCGACGACGTACCCGAAGTGTCCGGAGCGGCCGGCGTCCATGCCGGCCAGGGCGTCCTCGTAGACGGCGGCGCGGGACGGCTCGACGCCGAGGTCGTGGGCGGCGGCGAGGAAGGTGTCGGGGCGGGGTTTGCCCGGCAGCTTCCGGTCGCGGGCCACGACGCCGTCGATCCGGGTGTCGAACAGGCGCTCGGCGTCGATGGAGCGGAGCACGTCGACGGTGTTGGCGCTGGAGGAGACGACGGCGGTCTTCAGGCCGGCCGCCCGCACCGCCTCGATGTAGCGCAGGGTGCCGTCGTACGCCTCGACGCCGTCGGTGCGGATCTTCTTCAGCAGCAGTTCGTTCTTGCGGTTGCCGAGGCCGTTGACGGTGTCCCGGTCCGGTGGGTCGTCGGGGTCGCCCTCGGGCAGCTCGATCGAGCGGGAGGCGAGGAAGGTGCGTACGCCGTCGGCGCGGGGCATGCCGTCGACGTACCGGCTGTAGTCGGCGTCGGTGAAAGGCCGGAAGCCGGCGCCGTCGCGGGCGCGCAGGAACGAGTCGAACGTCTCCTTCCAGGCGGCGGCGTGCACCACCGCCGTCTTCGTGACGACGCCGTCGAGGTCGAAGAGACAGGCCTGGACGGATTCGGGGAGGCCGAGCTGGGTGGTCATACCCCTGACAGTTCCCCGGCCGGGCACCTCCCATCGGGTGGTCCCCGCCACAGGGCCGGATGGCAGACTCGGGGCGTGCCGCTGACTTTCGACGACCTGCTCGCCCGTGCCCGTGCGCTGCCCCGGGACGGGGGGCGGGCGATCCTCGGCATCGCGGGCAGCCCGGGAGCGGGCAAGACGACACTCGCCGAGCGCCTGGTGCGGGAGCTGAACGGGGCCGGCGGGGCGTGGGCGGCGCACGTCCCGATGGACGGCTTCCACCTCGCCGACGCGGAACTGGACCGGCTGGGCCGCCGGGACCGCAAGGGCGCGCCGGACACCTTCGACGCGGCCGGGTACGCGGCACTGCTGCGCCGGCTGCGGGCGGACGACCCCGGCGAGGTGGTGTACGCGCCCGGCTTCGAACGGGTGCTGGAGCAGCCGATCGCCGGGGTGGTGCCGGTGGGGCCGGCACCGGCGGCCCGGCTGGTGGTGACGGAGGGCAACTATCTGCTGCTGGACGACGGTGCCTGGCGCCGGGTGTGGCGGGCGCTGGACGAGGTCTGGTTCTGCGACCTCGACGAGGCGGAACGGGTACGGCGGCTGACCGCCCGGCACGTGGAGTTCGGCAAGTCGCCCGAGCAGGCGGCGGCCTGGGTACGGCGCTCGGACGAGCCGAACGCCCGCCTGGTCGCGGCGAGCCGGGGACGGGCGGACCTGGTGGTGCCGGGGGCCGCGCTGCCGCGCGGGGGCGGGCGGCCGGGGGACCGCCGGTGACCATGGGCGCCGCCGCCTTGGCCGCGTGGTTGCTGTGCGTGCACGCTGCGGCCCGCTGAGGGGGCGGGCTGACGGGCTGGTGATGCTGAGACCGGCACCGGGCTCGACACCACGGCGTGACGGCGGGCCGCCTCGCGGGGCGGGTGACGGGGGGCGGTAGTTCGCGCGCCTCCGCAGGCCGAGACCGGCACCGGGCTCGGCACCACGGCGTGACGGCGGGCCGCCTCGCGGGGCGGGTGACGGGGGGCGGTGGTGCGCGCGCCTCCGCAGGCCGAGACCGGCACCGGGCTCGACACCACGGCGCGACGGCGGGTCGCCTCGCGGGGCGGGTGACGGGGGGCGGTAGTTCGCGCGCCTCCGCAGGCCGAGACCGGCACCGGGCTCGACACCACGGCGTGACGGCGGGCCGCCTCGCGGGGCGGGTGACGGGGGGCGGTGGTGCGCGCGCCTCCGCAGGGGGCGCTGCGCCGGGCACGGCGGAGGGGCGTCCCCGGCCGGGGGCGCGGCGTCGAGAGCGGCCGAGGGCGTGCCCCCCGCGCAGTGCCGCACCACCCGCGCTCGGGGCTTCCGTCCGGTCGCCGCACCCCGCAGGCGCGTGGGGGTGCCGGGGCCGCCGGTGGCAGGCGTCGTTGTCAGCCCGCGTGCGGGAACGCCGCCGCGCTGACGTGCGGCATGACCCGGCTGGTCACGCTGTAGCGGCCGTTGGGCAGGTCGGCGGACCTGGCGATGTGCACCGCGAGGGGGCCCGCCCACTCGTAGCCCTGCCGCTCGGCGTGCCGGGCCAGGCTGTCGGTGATCGCCTGGCCCACCCGGCCGCCGCGGCGGGTCAGTTCGTCGTGGACCTCGTCGGCGAGGGCGACGTCGTAGGCGTTGGGCACCAGGACGCGGCCCGCGGCGCAGACCACGGCGTTGCTGTCGCACTCGGTGCGCAGCGCGTCCAGGAGTTCCACGGGTTCCTTGTCCAGGACCCTCGCCCACACCGCCGCCCAGCGGCTTTCCAGGGCTTCTTCCAGAGCGCTCAGTGCGCCCATGCGGTCTCACCTGCCGATGTGGGGTGCGAAGCGGTACGCGGGGAACGCGCGGTCACTTCTCGTCGTAGTCGTCGGGGCGGACGTGCGCCTCCTCCAGCGCCTCGCGCATCGTGCGGCCGGTCGCCCCGGCCTGGTGCGGGGCGTCGCCCTCGCGGCTGCCCCGTTCGAGGACCTCGTCGGTCGTGTCGGTCTTCGGCCGGTTCTCTTCGGGGACGGTCATGGCACGGCTCCTCGTCGGTCGTACGGGGTGTGACGAGGCAGCGGGTTCCCGGACCGGGCGCGGCTATCCCTGGGCTATGTTGAACCTTCCTCGGGAGAGGTCCTCGGGAGGGGCCCTCGGAAGACGAAGGAGGCGCTCCGGTGCCATCGCCGCAGCAGGCCCGCGCCCAGGCGTCAGCGATCACCTCGACACCGGCCGCCCCGGAGCCGGAGCTCTCCCCGGCGTCCCGGCTGAGGACGTTGTTCGACCGGCCCCGGCTCTCCCCCGGGCAGCGCCGCATCGCCCAGTACCTGATCGAGAACCTCACCGAGGCGGCCTTCCTGTCGATCACCGACCTCGCCGACCGGGTGGGGGTCAGCCAGCCCTCGGTGACCCGGTTCGCCTCGGCGGTCGGTTTCACGGGGTACCCCGCGCTGCGCGAGCGGCTCCAGTCGCTGACGCTGGCCGCGCGCGGCGGCCCCGCCGAGGAGTACCGCGGCAACGAGCTCCAGGCCGCGGTGGACGCCGAGATCGAGAACCTGGAGAACCTGCGGCGCGACTTCGCCGACCCGCACGCGGTGATCGACACCGGCCGCGCGCTGTCCGAGTCGATGCCGCTGACCGTGCTCGGGCTGCGCATCTCCGTCTCGCACGCCGAGTACTTCGCCTACGCCGCCCGCCGCATCCACCCCGACGTGCGGCTGGTGACGCGCGGCGGCAGCGTCGCCTACGACGCCCTGCTCCAGTCGCGGGAGGCCGGCGGCACCTGGGTACTGGCGTTCTCCATGCCCCGGCACGCCCGGGAGACGCTGCACGCGGTGCGGGTGGCGCGGCGGGCCGGGCTGAGGGTCGCACTCGTCACCGACCTGGCGCTCGGGCCGGTGGTCGACGAGGCGGACGTCGCCTTCGCCACCGGCACCGGGTCCCGGCTGGTCTTCGACTCCTACGCCGCCACCGGGGTGCTGTGCGCGGCACTGCTCCAGGCCATGACCGACGCCGACCCGGAGCGGACCCAGGCGCGGCTGGAGGCGTACGAGCAGCTCGCCGAGGAGCACCGGTTCTTCCTGGGCGACTGATTTTCCGCAGGACCGCGGGAACCGACTCGCATGAATGTTTTCATACTCCTTGAAAACCGAACGGCATATATAAATACTGCTCGCATGTCCCTGACGTCCACGCGCACCGGCCCGGACTGGCCGTGCCAGGTCAAGCCCCCCGGCAGCTACGACTGGGAGCGCTCGGCCGTCAGGTGGCTGCGCGAGCTGGTGCCGGCCCGCTACGCCGGCTACCCCGCCCTGATCCGTCACCCGGTGCTGCTCGCCCGCCACGCGCACCTCCAGGTGCAGCAGGAGATCCGGGTCGCCCGCACCGCGCTCCAGAGCGCCCGGGCCGACCTGCCGCGACTCGGTCTGCCCGAGTCCGTCATCGAGCACACGATCAAGCTGTACGCGGCGGAGATCGGTCAGTTGCAGCACATCGCACGCAGCGTCCGCGCGGTCACGACGGCCCTCACCGACGACGGCGGCCGCTGAGGCGCTCCGGCCCGGAGTCCCGGCGACTGTTCCACCGGTCCCGTGCCGCCCGTACCCGCACGGGAGTCACAGCCCGGCCACCGGGCCCGGACCGGGGCCGGGCGCCGGGGCCGGGCGCCGGCGCCGGGCCCCGAGCGGGTCAACGAACACGGCCCGGTGTGCGATGCTCGTGACGTGACGAGCGAGCACGCCACGCCGGATCTGGCCACCCTGGCCAAGGTCGTCGCCAGACAGCGCGCCGAGATGGACCGGCTGCGCGACCTGGCCGCGACCTCGGCCGTTCTGGAGCGGGCCAAGGGCGTGGAGATGGCCCTGCGCGGCTGCTCGGCCGACGCGGCGCGCGAGGCACTGCTCCAGCGGGCCAAGGCGCGGCGCCGCACGCTGCTGGAGGAGTGCTGGATCACCCTCGGCACGCTGGGCCCGGCGGTCCCCGGCTCCGACCGGACCCCGGAGCTGGCCGTGGCCGGCCCGTCGGGCGGTCCGGCGTCCGGCTCCACCGTTCCCGGAGTCCCGGCGGCGTCCCCCGCCCCGGACGACGTCCCGGCCGCCCTCGCCCGCCTCGCCCGTGCCTTGGTCCGCGTCGCCTCCCCGCAGGAGCTGACCCGCTGCCTGCTGGAACACCTCGGCCCCGAGACCGCCGCCGACGCCGTCCTGCTCTACGCCCGCCTGCCCTCGGGCGCGCTGGAACTGGTCGGGCAGGCCGGTGTCGAGGAGGCGCTGGCCGCCCAGTGGCAGCGGCTGCCCCCGGTCAGCGGTCTGGCCGCGCCGGACGCCCTGCGCGCCGGCGAGCCGCGCTGGCTGGAGGACTTCGACCGCGACCGGGAGCGGTACCTGCTGATCGGCGACCCGCCGGAGCGCTGGCGGTCGCGGGCCTGGCTGCCGGTGCCCGACGGGCAGGCGCCCGGCTTCTGCCTCGGTGTGCTGCGCCGGCGCGGCGGCGCCTTCCCGCCCGACGACCGGGAACGCCTGCTCGCCGTCGCCGGGCTGTGCGCCGGCCGGCTGCGCGCCTTCGGCGCCCGCCAGGAGCCGGCCGGGGACGCCGACGCCGTACAGCGGGTGTTCGACGCGCTGCCGGTCGGGGCGATGCTGCTCACCCCGCTGCGGTCGCCGGCCGGGGAGGTCCAGGACTACCGCATCGACGCCGCCACCGAACCGGCCGGCCGGGCCACCGGCCGCACCGGGCCGGAACTGGTCGGCCGGCGGTTCCTGGAGTGCTTCCCGGCGCTGGCGGGCGAGCCGCTGTGGCCGGCCTGCCTGGAGGCGCTGACCACCGGCCGGCCGTACGAGGGCGAGCCGTTCGCGCACCAGGACGTGGTGGCGGGCACCGCCGAGCTGGCCACGTACTCCGTCCGGGTGGCGCCGCTGGGCGGCGGGCTGGTGCTCACCTGGCTGCGCCACGGCAGCTCCGACCGGCAGGAGCAGCGGCTGGCGGACCTGCAACGGCTGGGCAATCTCGGCTGGGTCAACTGGAACCTGGTCACCCACGAGGCCGGCTGGTCCACCCAGGTCTTCGCCATCTTCGGACGGGACCACGCCCTGGGCCCGGTCCGGCTCACCGAGCTGCCCGGGCTGTGCCTGCCGGAGGACCGGCCGGCGCTGGCCCGGGCCGTGCGGGAGCTGGTGGCCGAGGGCCGGCCGTGCGACGTGCCGTTCCGCACCCGGACCCCGGTCGGCGTCCGGCACCTGCGCATCGCCGCCGAGGCGGCCACGGACGCCGACGGCACCCCCATCGAGGTGCACGGATTCGTGCAGGACCTGACCGCCCGGCGCCGGGTCGAGCTCGCCCTGGTCGAGAGCGAGCGGGCGATGCTGAGCCAGCACGACGTGCTGCGGGCCGAGCGGGCCCTGGCCGCCCAGCTCCAGCACGCGCTGCTCCCGCTGCCCAAGGGGCGGCTGCGGCTGGCCGGGCTGCGCGTCGAAGTCTCCTACCTGCCCGCGCAGTCGGGGGTGCACGTCGGCGGTGACTGGTTCAGCGCGATCGAACTCCCGGACGGCGACGCGCTGCTGGTGGTCGGCGACGTCGCCGGGCACGGCGTGGACGCGGTCGCCACGATGGCCCAGCTGCGGTTCACCGCCAAGGGCATGGTCATCACCGGGTCGTCGCTGACCGGTGCGCTGACCCGGCTCAACACGCTGCTGCTGCACTCCCGGGACACCCACGGCACCGCGACCCTGGTGCTGGCCCGCTACGAGCGCGCCCGGCACCGGCTGGTGTGGGCGCAGGCGGGCCATCTGCCGCCGCTGCTGGTGCGCGACGGCACGGCGCGCTACCTCGACCGGCCGCGCGGCATGCTGCTCGGCGCGACGCCGTCCCCGGCGTTCGAGGAGGCGGAGTGCGTGCTGCGGCCGGGCGACCGGCTCGTCCTGTACACCGACGGCCTGGTCGAGCGGCCGCCGGAGAACATCGACCGGGGCCTGGAGCGGCTCGCGAAGGCCGCCGCGGCGTCCGTCACGGACACTCCGGACTCGCTGGGCCCGCTGCTGGCCACGCTGCTGGAAGGGGAGGAGCGCCGGGACGACGTCTGCGTCCTGGACGTCCGGGTTCCGGACGAGGCCGCTTGAGGGTCCTGGCCGTCCGAGCGCCGGACGAGGCCGCTTGAGCGGCACGCGGAGGCGGCGGCCGGGGACCGGCGGGCGGTGCCGGTCAGTCCACCGGGTGACCGGGGTGGATGCCTCCGGCGTCCCGCTGCCGCAGCAGCGGCCGCTCCTTCGCCGCCCGCCCGCCGCACTCGACCGGGTCGAGGACGAAGGCGACGTGGTCGCCCCCGTCGGCCCGGCGCACGATCCGCCCGACGAACCACGCCTCGGCGTCCGTCAGGACCACGGCGCCGCCGGGCCCCTCGCGCCACCGGACGTCGCGGAACTTGTCCGTGCGGTGACCGGTCCGGCCGCCGAACAGCTCCGCCAGGTCCCGCTGGTGGCGGGCGAGCAGATGGACGGCGAGGAACTCCGCCGCGCGGGCCACCTCGTAGGTCCGGTTGACCTCGGACAGCCAGACCGCGAACCGCACCGGCCGCAGCGAGCACTGGGAGGCGAAGCCGACCAGGCAGCCGGCCCGCTCCCCGCCCGCCGCGGCCGTCACCACGCACAGGTCGGGATCGAGCCGGCCGAGAAACGCGTCCAAGTCCACCGTGTGCTGCGCCATGTACGTCCGACTACCGCGATCAGGCCGCCAGAAACCGGTGCAGCGACCGCGTGAACGCCGCGACGAAGGCGTCCTGGCGGGCGTCGTCGAGCGCGTCCAGGGACAGGTACGGGTTGAGGTCCTCCAGCTCCACCAGCAGCAGTTCGCCACCGGGTGCCCGGCAGGCGTCGACCCGCTGGATGCCGTGCCCGAGGGTGTTCCAGTCGATGAAGCGCCGGGCGAACACCAGGTCGGCCGAGGTGGGCCGGTAGGGCGCCAGTTCCCAGCGCCGGTCGGGGCGCGGGGCGTACAGGGCGTACTGGAAGTCCTGGTCGACGAAGTAGAAGGAGACCTCGTAGGTGAAGTCGATGTGCGGCTGGACGAGGAGGCCCCCCGCCGCCGCGGCCTCGGTCTTCAGCGCGGCGAGCACCTGGTCCGCCGGGACGGTCCGCAATCCCACCGAGTCGGCGCCGAGGGCGGGCTTGAGGACGTAGCGGTCGGCCGCGGGCAGCCGGTGCGGGCCGTCCGCCGCGGCCGCGGTCGGGATGACCGGGTAGCCGGCCTCGGTCAGCTCCGTCAGGTACCGCTTGCCGGCCATGTCGGCCCGGCCGGTGAGCTCGTTGTAGACGCGGGTCCCGCGCTCGGCCGCCCGCGCGCGGAAGTCGGCGTAGGCCCGCGGGTACGTCAGCACCGGGCCGCTGTTGCGGATCACTACGGCGTCGAAGGCGTCCATCAGCGACGCGGCGTCCCGCGGATGGCACAGCGCCAGGTCGAACTCCGTGCGCAGCCGGGCCGTGAGGAAGATGTCCTCGTCGCAATACCGCCGCCCGCCGGCCCGGTAGGCCAGGTCGGTGACGTACAGGAGGCGGGGGCGGGCGGCCGGCATGCGCGACTCCGGGGCTCTTCGGGGACGACTGGGTCCGATCGTAAGTGACCGCCCGCCGCGAGAGCACTCAGTTCCTCCGTTGGCTGCACCGAGTGCCATCGCGGCCGGTCAGGTGCTACGTTCGGCGTCCATGAACCCCAGCAGTGCGCCGCCGCGCCGCGCCGGGCGGCCGCCGATGCGCGAGGCCCTGGTCGCGGCGGCCTTCCGGCTGTTCTTGGAGCGGGGCTACGAACAGACCACCGTCGACGACATCGTGGCGCTGGCCGGGGTCGGACGGCGGTCGTTCTTCCGCTACTTCCCGTCCAAGGAGGACGTGGTCTTCCCGGACCACGAGCGGTGCCTGGCCGACATGACCGCCTTCCTCGACGCCTCCCCCGCCGACGCCGAACCGGTGCGCCGGGTCTGCGACGCGGCCCGGCTGGTGCTGCGGATGTACGCCGAGAACCCGTCCTTCTCGGTGCAGCGCTACCGGCTGACCAAGCGGGTCCCCGGGCTGCGCGCGTACGAACTGTCGGTGGTGTGGCGCTACGAGCGGACCCTCGCCGCCTATCTGCGCGGCCGGTTCGCCGGCCGCCCGGACGGGACGCTGCGGGCCGATGTGATCGCCGCGTCGGTGGTCGCGGCGCACAACAACGCGCTGCGCGGCTGGCTGCGTTCGGACGGCGTGGACGACGCGGGCGCGGCGGTGGACCACGCGCTGGGGTACGTGCAGACGGCCTTCGGCACCGGCCCCTCGCCCGCGCCGCCCGCCGTGGCGGGTGCCGAGGACGTGGTGGTGGTCGTCGCCCGGCGGGACGCACCGCTGTGGCGGGTGGTGCGGGAACTGGAGTCCGCGCTCGGCCGGGGCTGACCACGCGGCCGACCGCGGCGGTTCGGTGGCGCACGGGTTCGGTGGCGAGCGGGTTCGGCGGCGCACGCGTTCGGTGGCGCGCGGTTTCGGTGGCGCGCGACAAGTGAATGATACGGAGTGCCTTTACTGCTGACACTGAGTGCCATACTCTGCTGTCGTGCACGGTGGCACCAGGGACCGCGCACACGCGTGCCCGGGGACGGCGCACGCGGCTTTCCGGCCGAGCGCAGGGAGTTGACCAGCGTGTACCACCACCACTCAGGAAGCGTCGCCCAGCAGACCGCCGGCCCCGCGGCAGGGGTGCTCGAAGCCGCCGCCCCGGTCACGGACGCCCTCGTCTTCCAGCGCTGCACCTGGTGCGGAACCGCCATGTACCACCGGGTGCTGTGTCCGGTGTGCCGGGGCAGCGAGCTGCGTACGGAGCGCAGCGCGGGCACCGGGACGGTGCGGCACTCCACGGTGGTGCACCGCAACACCCCGGCGACCCGCAATGTGTCGCTGATAGAGATGACGGAGGGTTTCGTGCTGCGCGGCCGGGTCATGGGCCCGCCGCTGGGCATCCACAGCGGGGACCGGGTGCGGCTGTCCACGGCCAAGGACCCGGTGCGCGGCGAGCCGGTCTTCCAGCTCGTCGACGAGCCCTACCGGGCCTGGACCTGAGTGACCGTCAGGTACCGGTGCCGGCCCGGGGCGTGAGGGTGACCCGGATGCCCACGGTGCCGCTCGGGCCGCGGCGCAGCCGGCTGCCGAGGAGGACCAGCCGGCCGCTGATCCCGTACTTGCGGGCGATCAGCTTCCGGTAGCGGGCGGTGGTCGCCGCGTCGCAGATCTCCGCGGCCGCGGGGATCAGGTCGCCGGTCGGGTTGCCGCGCACGTCACAGGGGCCGACCAGGACCTCGGCGCGGTGCCGGACCCGCTTCACCTTCCAGGAGCCGGCGACCGTCCAGACCCCGAGCGCGTCCCCGTCGCGCACCACCCACACCGGGGTGGCGACCGGGGTGCCGTTCTTCCGGTAGCTGGTGAACAGCAGATAGCGGCCCGCGCCGAGCCGGGCCAGTGACGCCTCGTCCATGGTCGGGCAGTCTAGGCGCCGGCGCCGTCCCCCACGAGGGTGCCGCCCCGCTCGGCCGACGCGTTCAGGACAGGGCGGACGCCATCCGGCGCACCGCCTCGGTGAGCACCTCCGGGGACGTCGCCAGGTTGAGCCGTACGTGCCCGGCGCCGCCGGTGCCGAACGGGAGGCCGGAGTTGACGGCCACCCGGCCGCGCCGCAGGAACACCTCGGCCGGGTCGGCGCCGAGGCCGAGCGTGCGGCAGTCCAGCCAGGCGAGGAAGGTGGCCTCCCCCGGGTGGTGCACGACGCCGGGCAGCCGCTCGGCCAGCAGCGTGGTCACCAACCGCCGGTTGGCGTCGAGCCCGGTGCGCAGGGCGTCCAGCCAGGCGGTGCCGTCGCGCAGCGCGGCGGTGTGGGCGAGCACCCCGACGTGGCTCGGTCCGTGCCCGACCTCCTCGGGCATCCGGGCCAGGTCGGCCGCCGCTCCCGGGCCGGCCACGGCCAGCGCGGCCTTGAGGCCGGCCAGGTTCCAGCCCTTGGACGCCGACATCAGCGACAGGCCGCGGTCGGCGCCGGGCACGCTCAGGTACGGCACGAACCGCGCGGCCGGCGAGACCACCGGGGCGTGGATCTCGTCGGCGACGACCCGCACCCCGTACCGCTCGGCGAGCGCCGCGACGGCGGTCAGCTCCTCGGCGGTGTGCACGGTGCCGGTGGGGTTGTGCGGACTGCACAGCAGGTAGGCGGCGCGGAAGCCGGCCGCCGCGCACCGCCGGAAGGCGTCCTCCAGCGCGCCGAGGTCCAGGCGCAGGTCCGGGCCGAGCGGGGCCTCGACGACCCGGCGGTCCAGGTGCGTGACGAACTGGTAGAACGGCGGGTACACCGGCGGGTTGACGACCACCGGGTCGCCCGGCCCGGTGACCAGTTTGAGCATCTCGACCACGCCCAGCATGACGTCGGGCACGACGGCGGTCCGCCGCACGTCGAGCCCGTCCCACTCCCACCGCCGGCCGGCGAACCCGGCCAGGGCCTCGGCGTAGGCGGTGCCGGCGGGGTAGCCGGTGTCGCCCAGTTCCATCGCCTCGGTGACGGCGCGCACCACGGGCGCGGCGAGCGGCACGTCCATCTCGGCCACCCACAGCGGCAGTACGTCGGCGGGGTAGGTGCGCCACTTCATGCTCGTACGGCGCCGCAGGTGGTCGAGGGTGAGGGCGCGCAGGGGGTTCGGTTCACCGGTCATGGCCCAGAAGATACGGGCTGAACGCCGCCGGTCCCACGGACGTATGGAGGGGCGACCGCGCCGCTCCGGCCTCGGGAGAGCACGTATGAGCCATGCACGACGACGCATCGTCCGGCGAGCGGTACGGCTGGCGGCCGTCGGCGGCCTGCTGCTCGGGGGGACGATGGTGACCACGGCGGTCGCGGACGAACCCGCCGCCGGCCGGGCCGAGGGCGCGGCCGAACTCGTGGCCCGGCTCGGGGCGTCGCGTACCGCGGGGCACTGGATCGGGGCGGACGGGCGGCCGGTGGTCGCGGTCACCGACGCCGCGACGGCCGCCGAGGTCCGTCGTGCGGGCGCCACCGCGAAACGCGTGCCGCACAGCATGCGCGAGCTGAAGTCGGCGACCGCGAGCCTGCGTTCGCTGCCCCGGGTGGCCGGGACCGCGTGGACCGTGGACTACCGGTCGAACGAGGTGGTGGTACGGGGTGACAGCACCGTCTCGCCGGGCGACTGGTCGAGGGTGACGGACGCGGCGCGGGAGTTCGGCGGCTTCGTCCGCACGGAGCGCACCGAGGGCGCCTTCACCCCGCGGGTCAACGGGGCGCAGCCCATCCTGTCGACGGCGGGGCGCTGCTCGGCCGGGTTCAACGTGACCGACGGCAGGACCGACTTCATCCTGACGGCCGGGCACTGCGGGCCGACCGGATCGGTGTGGTTCGCCGACGGCCGCGAGGTCGGGCCGACGGTCGCCGGGAGCTTCCCCGGTGACGACTTCTCGCTGGTGGAGTACGCGAACGGCGACGCGGGCGACGGCGGTGACGTGGTGGCGGTGGGCGACGGCAAGGCGGTGCGGATCACCGGCGTCGGGGAGGCGGCGGTGGGTCAGCGGGTGTTCCGCAGCGGCAGTACCAGCGGGCTGCGGGACGGCCGGGTGACGGCGGTGGACGCGACGGTGAACTATCCGGAGGGGACGGTCACCGGCCTCATCGAGACCGATGTGTGCGCGGAGGCCGGGGACAGCGGCGGCCCGCTGTTCTCGGAGGGGGTGGCGCTCGGCATCACGTCGGGCGGCAACGGTGACTGCGCCAAGGGCGGTACGACGTTCTTCCAGCCGGTGCCGGAGGCGCTGGAGTCGCTCGGGGTGCGGCTGCTCGGCGATGCCCCGGCCGCTTCCGGGGCGGCCGCGTCCGCCGCGCCGGCGGCGTCGGGGGCGTCCGCGCCGGGCGGGACGGCGGCGCTGCCGGGCACCGACGCCTCGACGCTGCTGGCCCGCCTCACCGACCGCGAGACCGTGGGGCCGGGCCTGCTGGTGGCCGCCGGCAGTCTGCTGATGTGGGTCGCCGCCCGCTGGATCCGCACCGAGCACGACCGCAAGGCGTACCGGCGCCGCTACTCGGCGACCTGGAGCTGAGCCCGGTCGTCCCAGGAACCCTTGGCTGAGCCCGGTCGTCACCCCAGGGTGAGCAGCACGGTGGCCGCCGCCGCGCCGATCAGGCCGGCCGTCTGCCGCCGGGTGAGCCGTTCGTGCAGGAGAGCGAGTCCGAGCAGGACCGGCAGTGCGGGGTAGAGCGAGGCGAGGACGACGGCGACGGCCAGCAACTGCCGCTGCGCGGCGAGGAGGTAGAGGATCAGGCCGAGGGCGGCGCCCGCGCCGATCAGCAGCGCCTCGGCGCCCCGGCGCGGCGACGTCCGCAGCCGTTTCGGGTGCCGGGCGACGGCCGGCAGGAGCAGGAGCACGGCGGCGACCCGGCCGGCGGCCACCGGCCACAGGCCGCTGCCGGGACCGGCCTGCCCGAGGGCGAGGTACTGCACGGCGACCCCGGCACTGGCCAGGAGCCCGTCGGTCACGGCGGGACCGCGGCCACCGCCGTCGCCGCCCGACACCAGCCACAGCGCGGGCACCGTGACGACGATGCCCGCCCAGGCCACGGTACCGGGCCGGTCGCCGAGGACGAGGACCCCGCACAGCACGGACAGCGCGACGCCGGTGACGGCGCTCACCGGCACCACGACGCTCATCGTGCCGCGGCTCAGACCCCGGTTGAGAAAGAGCATCGCGGTGCCGCTGCCGAGGCCGGACAGCGCGCCCCACAGCAGGTCGGCGCGGTCCGGCGCCGGCGCGGTGACCAGGAGCGCGGCCAGGCCGGCGAGCAGCAGCCCGCCGGCCTGGCCGAGGAAGGAGACGGTGACGTGATGGACCCGGCGGGAGAGCAGGCCGCCCGCGAAGTCGACGAGGCCGTAGCAGACGGCCGAGGCCAGTGCGAGAAGGGCTCCCATCCGGTGGGGGTGCCCCGGACGGAAGCCGCGATGCGTTGCCGAGAAGCGGCCGGGAGAGTGGCGGTCAGGCCGCCTTGACCGGATGCGGGGCCGCGGCGGCCCACTCCAGGACGAGCCGCTGGTACTCCTCGCGCTGCTCGCCGCTCAGCGTCCCGCCCGACCGGTGCCACAGGGCCCGGATCTCCTCGTTGACCTCGGCAGCCGATCGCTCGGAGGAAGGATCAACAGTGGTGGACATGCTGTGAAGCATACGGCCCGGCACGTGAAGGCACCGTGAGTAATCGCGAGCTAAACGGACATACCGGACCGTGTCTCTGGTCACGTCATATGCCGCTCGCTGTGCGGGAGTTCACATCCGGGGCCGAGGCGGCAGGTCAGCGCGGTGCGTCGCCCGTCAGCGGTATCCCGTGACGTCCGCCGGCCGGTCCCGGTCCTGGACCTCGGTGAGGTAGCGCCAGGCGTCGGGGCGGCTGCCGTCCAGGTCGGTGAAGCCGTACTCCCGGGCGAGGCCGCCGCTGGAGCGGGAGCGGCCGTTGTGGCGGGCCACGTCCGGGTCGGCGGCGAGCGCGGTGACGGCGCGGCCGACGTAGCGGGGTGTCTCCGAGATGGCGAAGTGGGGGGTGGCCGGCAGGGCGTCGCGCCAGTTCTCCTCCCGTACGCCGAAGTGGTCGAGCATGATCTCCGAGCGGAGCCAGCCGGGGGTGAGGGCCAGCGCGGTGGCACCTCGGGGGCCGAGTTCATGGCCCAGGGCGAAGGCCATCCGCAGTACGGCTGTCTTGGCGAGGTCGTAGAAGAAGGAGACCCGGTAGTGGTCGCGGTTGTACTCGGCGGTGCCGTCGGTGACCTCGACGACCAGGCCGCCGGGCCGGCGCAGCAGCAGGGGCAGGGCGTGGTGGCTGGTCACGGCGTGGGTCTCGACGGCGAGGCGGAGCAGCCGCAGGCCGCGGTCCAGGTCGTGTTCCCAGACCGGCACCTCCCACTCGAACAGGTTTTCGCCGCCCCAGATGTCGTTGACCAGGACGTCCAGGCGGCCCTGTTCCGTGCCGATCCGGTCGACGAGGGCCGCGACCTGGTCCGGTTCCAGGTGGTCGACGGGGACCGCGATGCCCCGGCCGCCGGCCGCGGTGACCAGGTCGGCGGTGTCCTCGATGGTCTCGGGGCGGTCGTACTCGGAGCGCCGGGCGCGGGTGCTGCGGCCGGTGACGTAGACGGTGGCGCCGGCCGCGCCGAGTTCGACGGCGATGCCGCGTCCGGCGCCCCGGGTCGCCCCGGCGACGAGGGCGACCCGGCCCGCGAGTGGTGCTGCCATGTCCGGTGTTCCGTTCTCTTCGGGGAATCCTCGTGCGTTCCCGCCGAGGATTCCCCGGAAGCCGGACATCTTCTGTCGCCTTTATGGGCGCTTGCCGGCGAGGTCCCTCAGTGCCCGCGCTTGATCCACTCGTCCAGCCCCGGAGCCTCCGCGCCGATGCTGGTGGCGGCGCCGTGGCCGGTGAGGACTTTCGTCTCGGGCGGCAGCGTCAGCAGCCGGTCGCGGATCGAGTCGATGATCGTCGGGAAGTGCGAGAAGGACCGGCCGGTGGCGCCGGGACCGCCCTGGAAGAGGGTGTCCCCGGTGAAGACGGCACCGAGCCCGGGGTCGTACAGGCACACCGCGCCGGGCGCGTGCCCCGGCGTGTGCAGCACGGTCAGGTCGGCGCCGGCCGCCTCGATCACCTGGCCGTCGGCGAGCCGGCCGTCGGGTTCCCGGTCGGGGTGGGTCTGCCGCCACAGCGGGAGGTCGTCGGGGTGCAGCCAGATCACCGCGCCGGTGCGCTCGGCGAGCGCGGGCGCGGCGTTGACGTGGTCGTTGTGGGCGTGGGTGCAGACGACGGCGGTGAGCCGGCGGTCCCCGACGGCCGCCAGGATCGCGTCGGCGTCGTGCGCGGCGTCGATGACGACCACCTCCTGGTCGTCGCCGACCAGCCACACGTTGTTGTCGACGTCCCAGGTGCCGCCGTCCAGGCTGAACTGCCCGGAGGTGGTGACGAGTTCGATACGGGTGGCCATCAGAGGACCACCACCGAACGCAGCACGTCGCCGCCGTGCATCCGCTCGAACGCCTGCTCCACCTCGGCCAGCCGGATCGTCTCGGTGACGAACTTGGCCAGGTCCAGCCGGCCCTGGAGGTGCAGGTCGATCAGCATCGGGAAGTCCCGGGACGGCAGACAGTCGCCGTACCACGACGACTTCAGGGCACCGCCGCGGCCGAAGACGTCCAGCAACGGCAGCTCCAGCTTCATCTCGGGCGTCGGAACGCCGACCAGGACGACCGTGCCGGCCAGATCGCGGGCGTAGAACGCCTGCCGGTACGTCTCCGGGCGGCCGACCGCCTCGATGACCACGTCGGCGCCGAAGCCGCCGGTCAGCTCGCGGATCGCCTCGACCGGGTCGGTGCCGCGGGAGTTGACGGTGTGGGTGGCGCCCATCGCGCGGGCGGTCGCCAGCTTGCGGTCGTCGATGTCCACGGCGATCACCTTCGAGGCGCCCGCCAGGTGCGACCCGGCGATCGCCGCGTCCCCGACCCCGCCGCAGCCGATGACCGCGACGGTGTCGCCGCGGCCCACGTTGCCGGTGTTGATGGCGGCGCCGAGGCCGGCCATCACCCCGCAGCCGAGCAGCCCGGCCACCTCCGGCGCGACGGCCGGGTCGACCTTGGTGCACTGTCCGGCCGCGACCAGCGTCTTCTCGGCGAAGGCGCCGATGCCGAGCGCCGGGGAGAGCTCCTGCCCGGTGGAGGCGAGGGTCATCTTCTGCTCGGCGTTGTGGGTGTCGAAGCAGTACCAGGGCCGACCGCGCAGACAGGCCCGGCACTTGCCGCACACGGCACGCCAGTTGAGGATCACGAAGTCACCCGGGGCCACGTCGGTGACGCCCGCGCCGACCGACTCGACCACGCCCGCGGCCTCGTGGCCGAGCAGGAACGGGTAGTCGTCGCTGATGCCGCCCTGCTTGTAGTGCAGGTCGGTGTGGCACACGCCGCAGGCCTGGATCCGGACCACGGCCTCGCCGGGGCCGGGATCGGGCACGACGATCGTCTCGATCCGCACCGGCTGGTCCTTGCCCGGTGCGATCACGCCGCGTACTTCCTGCGCCATGGTGCTGACTCCTTGCTTTCGGCGGTTCGGCCAGGGTGGTATCCCTGCCGACCCTAGCCGCAAGCCCTCGGCACGGCGCCGCCGACGTAACCTGAGTCGTCCCGCCGACCTCCCGAAGGAGCACCGTGAGCGTCATCGCAGAGGAGACCGGCCCGCCTCCCTGGCGGCTGCTGCTGAGCTACATACGGCCGCACCGGTGGACCCTGCTCGGTGGCGCCGTGCTGACGCTGCTCACCGGGGTCACCGGACTGCTGCTGCCGCTGGTCGCCCGCGAACTGATCGACGACCTGTCGCACGACCGGGCCATCGCCGGCGCGCTGCTCGCCATGTCGGCGCTGGTGATCGTCAACGCGGTGGTGGGCGCGCTGGGTTCGTACGTGCTGCGGCGCACCGCCGAGTCGGTGGTGCTCGGCGCGCGGCGCGCCCTGTCCTCGTATCTGCTGCGGCTGCGGATCACCGCCGTGGACCGTACCGAGCCCGGCGATCTGATGGCCCGGATCACCTCGGACACCACCCTGCTGCGCACGGTCACCTCCGAGTCCCTGGTGGGTCTGGCCACCGGCGGACTCACCCTGCTCGCCACGGTCGTGATGATGGGGCTGGTCGACGCCGTGCTGCTCGGCGTCACCCTGGCGGTGATCGTCGGCGCGGGCGTGGTGATCGGGCTGATCGCGCCGCGGATCAACCGGGCCAGCAAACAGGCCCAGCAGGCGGTGGGCCTGATGGGCGCCGCGCTGGAACGGGTGCTCGGCGCGCTGCGCACGGTCAAGGCGTCGGGCGCCGAGCACCGCGAGGAACGCGCCCTGCACGAGGCGGCCGAGGAGTCCTGGCGGCAGAGCGTGCGGGCCGCCAAGTGGTCGGCGGCGGCGGGCAACACGGCGGGGCTCGCCCTCCAGATCGCCTTCATCACCGTCCTCGCGGTGGGCGGCGCGCGGGTCGCCACCGGCGCGATCGACATCGGCACCCTGGTCGCGTTCCTGCTGTACGTGTTCTTCCTGATCTCCCCGCTCCAGCAGGTCATCGGCGCGGTCACCCAGTACCAGACGGGCGCGGCGGCCCTGCTGCGCATCCAGGAGGCGCTGAGCCTGCCCGCCGAGCCGGCGCCGCGCGCCGCCCCGCTGCCCTCCCCCGGCACCGAACCGGCCACCGTCGCCTTCCACGACGTCCGCTTCCGCTACGCCGACGACCTGCCGTACGTCCACCACGGCGTGACGTTCGCCGTGCCCGCCCGCGGCATGACGGCCTTCGTCGGCCCGTCCGGCGCGGGCAAGACCACCGTGTTCTCCCTCGTCGAGCGGTTCTACGACCCCGAGTCCGGCACCATCACGGTGGACGGCCGGGACCTGGCCGACTGGGACCTGGCGGCGCTGCGGTCCGCGATCGGGTACGTCGAGCAGGACGCGCCGGTGCTGTCCGGTTCCCTGCGGGACAACCTGCTGCTCGGCAACCCGGAGGTGGACGACGACGCGGTCGCCCGGGTGGTGAAGACGACCCGCCTGGACGGGCTGGTCGCCCGGCTGCCCGACGGGCTCGGCACGCTGGTCGGACACCGCGGCACCAAGCTGTCCGGCGGTGAGCGGCAGCGGGTCGCCATCGCCCGGGCGCTGCTGCGCCGCCCCCGGCTGCTGCTGCTCGACGAGGCGACCTCGCAACTGGACGCGGTGAACGAGGCGGCGCTGCGCGACACGGTGGCGGACGTGGCCCGGACCACCACGGTGCTGGTCGTCGCCCACCGGCTGTCCACGGTGACGATGGCCGACCGGATCGTGGTGATGGACGCGGGCCGGGTCCGCGCGGTCGGCACCCACCGGGAACTGGTGGCCGCCGACCCGCTGTACGCGGAGCTGGCGGCGACCCAGTTCCTGGCCGCGAGCGGCTGACCCGGGCCCGGACGCGAGGGAGGGCCGCCCGGACG
>NZ_JBQOUX010000050.1:0-52958 GCF_052216785.1 Streptomyces sp. JW3
GAACTCCGGAGTTCCGCACCGGCCGGCCTGAGCCCCGCATAACCGCGCGGTCGCGGATCAGCAGACGCTGACGGCCTTGTCGCCGAACCTCGCGAACGCCGCCCTGGTGCCGTCCCCGGCGATTCCGTCGATCGCGCCGGTGTAGCCGTAGCTGGCCTTCAGCATGCGCTGCAACGCCTTGATCGTGTTGGGCCCGGGGATGCCGTCGATCGCGTCGTTGTAGTCCCAGTAGTCCGCGAGGGCCCGCTGGAGCGCCTTCCAGCTGTTGGTGCCGAGCAGCCCGTCGATCGCGCCGTTGTAGTCGTACTCCGCCGCCAGGCAGCGCTGGACCCCCTTGGCCTGGGTGCTGTTGAGGCCGAAGTTGTACGTCGCGAGCGTGCCGGCCTCGCCGGTCACCGCCGTCTGCGCGGCGGACGTGGCGGACGCGTCGGCGGCGGAACTGACGGCCGCCCCCGCGAGGCTCCCGGCGGCGATACCGACCGCGGCGACGACACTGACGGCCGTCCGCTTCAAGGTGTTCGATCGCATGCTTCCCCCTGCTGTGTCACGGAGCGGCGGATCCCTTGAGCCCTCCGGCCCTGCCGGTACCGCTCCAAGAGAACCGGCGGGATCACGGTGACACGGGGGCTTGGGTGGGGGTACCTGGGAAGTTATAGGTCGGTTCGCCCTGTTCATGGCCGAGTACGGGAAGCTGCTGCGCGCCCGCGCCGCCTCACCTCACGCGTGAGGCATCAGTGACCCCACAAAAGTGCGAGACTCTTGATGTCGAGAGGCTCGCAGTGATCATCGCCTCTCGGAACGACCACCTTCAGGAGGACCCGCCATGCCCGGCAGCGGCCAGAGGCGCCCGCAGTTCCCCTCGCCATTGACCTCGATCGAGATCTGTGCGGGCGCTGGGGGGCAAGCCGTCGGACTGCACAACGCTGGCTTTGATCACCGTGCTCTCGTTGAGTGGGACCCGCACGCCGCCGCGACCTTGCGAGCCAACGTAAGTGGCTGGCCCGGCTGGAATCGACACAAAGCCGAAGAAATCCTCCCTATGGACGTCAAGGACTTCCTGGGCTCCCAGGTACGAAAAAATCTCGACCTTAAGCCTGGACAACTTGACTTGCTTGCTGGTGGAGTTCCATGCCCTCCGTTCTCCTTGGCCGGGCACCGACTCGGCCCGGACGACGAGCGCGATCTTTTTCCGGCAGCGCTTGACATCATCACCGCTCTCCAGCCGAAGGCAGTGATGATCGAGAACGTTAGAGGAATTCTCGAACCTCCGGAAGTCTTCATCGAGTATCGGAATTCGATTCTCAACAGATTGCACTATCTTGGATATCTAGTTCCCGATATCGATCCGAATCAGTCACCTAATGTGCAAGACGTGGCCATGCGCAAGGTCTGGCGTCGGATGGACGCGAAGAACTTCGGAGTTCCACAACTCCGCCCGCGCGCAATCTTGGTGGCTATTCACCGGGATGCAGTGGGGTCCGGAAATCCTGGGTTCCAGTGGCCGACAGGCATAAAGGGCAGCGATACTACCGTTTTTGAGAAGCTTGAGAAGAGCATGCTCGCGCGCTGCAAGCCTTTCTGGGACAAGAACGCGGACGGCGAACCCGCCCGCCCCGGCCAGCGGACCGGGAAGATGGTATTCGAGGACTGGAAGAGGAAAATCACCCGCGCCTCGGCGGCAGGCAGGACCGTTGCCCCCACTCTCGTAGGCGGCTCTCGGAAGCATGGCGGCGCCGACCTCGGCCCCACTCGCGCTAAGCGCGCATGGGCGGAGCTCGGTGTCGACGGCATGGGCATCGCCAACGACCCGGAAAACTGTGACCCGGAACGGGACTTGTTCCGTCCGGCTGGCCCCATGCTCACCGTCGCCCAGGCCGCGATTATCCAGGGTTTCCCTGAAGAGTGGAAATTCCAGGGCCGGAAGACAGCTCGCTACCGTCAGGTCGGGAATGCCTTTCCACCACCGGTGGCCGAGGCAGTGGGGCGCGCTATCGCCGCTGTCCTTCTCCCTGAGTACAGGGAAGTTCTTACCAGGGATTACGAGATGGAGACAGCGGGAACGAGTCCTGTAGAGGATGCCCCGCAGCAGCTGGAGATTTCAGTCGCCTCGCGCCGGACCTCTCTCCCGCCGAGCCAAGACCGTCGCAGCGATTTTGTCGGCACAGGCGTCTGAGGGCTCGTGCTCCCAGAAACGGAGCACGAGCCAGCCAGCTTCCCGCAGTCTTTCGTCGGTGTCCCGGTCTCTCGTGACATTGCGAACGACCTTTTCCGACCAGTAACCTGAATTGGTCTTCGGGGACACGTAATGCTCAGGGCAGCCGTGCCAGTAGCAGCCGTCGATGAACACCGCGACCTTCGCCGACCGGAACACCATGTCCGCTGTCCGGCGAAGATCGGGGACGGGGCGGGCAGCTACCCTGTACCGCAGCCCGGTGGCATGAACGAGCCGCCGGATCGCGATTTCCGGCTTCGTGTCACGGCTGCGGATCGCCTGCATGTTGCGGCGGCGTGCTGCGGAGGAAGCCCAGGATCCCTCCGGGGCTTCCCATTCGGCTTCGTGGGACACACCGCAGAGGGTAGTCCCGCCGGCCTCGCAGCACGCGGCCAGTGCTAGCGGCCTCCCATGTGACTCAGCAACGCCTCTATATCACTCGGTGCGAGGCCGGCCGCCACCGCCGGCTCTTCCTCAAGATCGGCGAGCTGCTGCACCGTGGGGTCATCCAGAATGCGCCCCATGAACTCCAGCTTCCGCTCCAGGCTCGCGGCCACGACCTCGTCGACGGAGTTGCGCACCGCCAGGACCGTTACCCGGGTCTCCGTGCCGGGAGCGAGCCCGAGACGGTGGATCCGGTCCAGGCTCTGCAGGAACCTCCCCGCCATGAAGTCGCGGTCCACGTAGACCGCGTCGTGGCAGACGTGGTGCAGGCTGATTCCCTCACCCAGAGTGGCCGGGTTCGAGATGAGCACCATGCACCCCGGGTCTTCCCTGAACCGGCGAATCTGCTCCTCGCGGTCGGGCGTACCGCCGTAAACGACAGCCGGGCTGTACTTCTCCAGCATGCGCTCCAGCGTGGTGAGACTCCTGACGAACGTCGTCCAGACCAGTGTTTTCCGGCCCTGGGCGGCGTTCTCCGCGATGATCGCCACGGCCTCCTGGTACTTGGGGGAAAGCTCGTAGTCAGGGAGATTCTGCATAAGCGAGTACAGCGAACTGCCTTCGGGGACCTCCATGGGCGGAAGCTGGTACGCAAGTGGTTCGTAGCGGCTGCCCCCTTCGAGAAGCAGGGCAGGGCTCGTGGCTGCCATGAGGAGGCGGAGGGCCGTCTTCCCGAGGGAACTCAGGTCCTCGCGCGCGGCACCGCTCTTCTCGCCGCCCACGATCGCCGTGTAGATCTCGTCGTGCAGCGGCGGCATGTCAACGAAGCGCAGTCCCAGCTTTACGGGCGGCAGGCCGAGCTCGTGCTTCGTCGTACGGGTGAACAGCGGCCGGAGGACCGTGCTGGCGTGGGCGAGATCTCCTCCGGCAACCGCTTGGACCACCGTGCGCTGGCCATGCCCCGGCCAGACGAAGCCAAGGAGGTTCTCCAGGTCCCGTGAACCGTTCGGAGCCGGCGTACCGGTCAGGATCAGGCGCCGCGCGGCCAACGGCCCCAGCGCCATGCAGGCCGCCCCGTACGTGCCCCGGGCGCCGAGCTTCATCCGGTGCGCCTCATCCAGGATGATCATGGAAGGAGCCGACTTGAGCCATCCAGCCAGCATGGGCAGTGACCGGTCAAGGCGCTCGTAGTTCACCACGAGCACCTCGGCCCACTGATCCATCGACCCGTCCAGGACGTTGACGCGCAGCGGATGGATAAGACACTCGGCGGTCTCGTAGCGCCACGACTCGTAAGCCGACTTGGGGCACACGACCAGCAGCCGGCTCACACGGCCGGCCGCCTTCTGAGCCGCGTACACAGCGAGCGCGACCCGGGTCTTGCCGGCACCGGGCACACTGAAGTTGGCACCGTGCTGAAGCGACAAGAGCTTCGCGATGTCCCGACGCTGGAACTCGCTGAGTTCACCCTTCCACGTGTCGCCGAGGAGCGCGGGCACGTCGTCGGGCGCGGTCTCGCCGGCCGTCTGCCGCCCGGCGAGCCGCTGCTGCACGGTGTGCGCGTCCTGGACCACCCCGGACACCAGGTCCCGGAGATCGTCCGCCCACTCCACACCGGCGGGATCAGACCAGGTACCGAGCAGACCAAGGTCCGCGAGCAGTTCGTCCAGGGAGACGGAGGCACTCAGCGGGCCGAGCTGGCCGCCGGTACGAAACCGGGCGGCCAGCTGGACCAGTTCCTGCTGGAACGATTCCGTGGTCCGCAGGACCACACGGGTACGGGTCTCATCGAACCCAAGGCGGAGCGACTTCTCACTGTTGGCGCTGGTCACCGGGAGCCCTCCGCCGAGACCGCTTCCAGCAGCCAGGACACGCCGTCCCCAGGCTGCGGCAGCCCACGGCCGGCCTGCTGCGCGAGCTTGAGCAGGCTGCTCCGCAGCTTGACCACCGCGTCATCGAACGCTTCCTCGTCCAGGCTGCGGGAGGTGCGCGCCTGTACGAGATCGCTCACGCACTGGTCGATACTCACGCAAGCCTCGGCCAGCCGGGCCGGAGCCATCTGCTTGCGCTTACGCAGCCGGGCGTTGCGGCCTGCGGCTTCGATCGCCACGTCGAACGCCTGCTTCACACCATCGATGGCGTCCTGAGCAGCAGCCTTGGGTCCGTCGCCGATCTCCGGGGTGTCGCTCCGGACAACGGCTGCGGACCGGAGGATCTCGTCGTTCATCGCACGAGCCTCGGCCACAGCGGAGGAAGCCGCCGGAACTTCCAGCCCGAGACCGGGAATGGACACCGACTGCGGCTGTGCGGCCTGGCTCCCGCCCATGTGCAGACGTTCCTGAAGACCGGCCTTAAGGAAGTCCTCGTTGATGTGCCGGACGTCGGTCTTGGAGAAGTTGAGCAGGATAGCGGCGAGGCGCAGCTCCTTCAGTACCTCCGCCTGGTCGCGGTCGACCGTCTCCAGCTTCACGTAGAGCCGGTGGAGTTCCTTGAGCCGCTCCTGTGCGCCCTCCCAGTCCACCAGACGCAGCCCGTTCCCCCCGCCGGTACGGCTGCGCTCGTTCAGCTCACGGATCGTGCTCAAGATCCACCGCTCTTGGTGATAGGTACGCACCTGGATACGGAAGTCCTTGGCGATCTGCTCCGGCGTCCGTCCCAGCCCGGCCTGCTCCTCCATGGCGATCAGCCGGTTGATGTAGGAGTAGTCCCGCCGATGGTCCTTGCGGAGCTGCAAGGACAGCTCGACGGCGTTGATCTCCGCCCAGGTGAGAGACGCCGGCAGCACGCCGACACGCATCGACCGCGCGCGCAGTTCCCGGAGCGCGGCGGCCCGGGTGTTGCCGTTGACCAGTACACCGTGCCGGGTTACCAGCCCTGGGTCGTTCTGCCCGAACTGCTTAAGGCTCTCCTGGAGGACATCGAAGTCCTTGTCCCGGAGGTTGGGGTTCTCCGGGGATGCCATGAGCAGGAACTGGAGGTAGTCCTGGCTCTCGGCACTCCACGGATCCTTCTCCAGCGCCGCGTCCCGCTGAGGATTGTGGCTGCGCTGAGCCCGGATCCGGTGGGTGCTGGGGTTGTAGAAGAGGCTGCTAAGCGGCAGGTCGATCACTTCGACATGAATCTGCTGTCCGTTGACGTCGACGGTCACGGTTTCCCGAGTGCCGCCGGACGCCTTGGCCTCCTCGACCTTCTTGCTGACCAGCTCGCTGAACTCGGCCGCCCGCGGCGGGGCCGGAAACTCACGCATCATCGTCATCCCGTCCTGTCTCAGTCGTCCGTACCGTCAAGAGCATCGGCCACAGCCTTACGGGAGTCCTCCGGCAGGGTCCGGTACAGACCCCACAGCACCTCCAGCGAGCTGTACGTGCGCTGGTCGTTCTTCACCCAGCCGCTCAGCACGCTCCGCTCAAGGGGCGCGAGCGACTCGATCTTGCTGAGCACCTCCGGCAGGTGCACGGCCCGGTCCACGGTCCCCCGCCCGCACCGCTGGCACTCGGTGACGAGCTGGTGGGTGACACTGCCGTCCGCCAGCGTCACCTGCCGCCGGGCGACGTTGAGCACCGCCTGGCTGACACCGTCCTCGTACGCCTCGCCGGCCGCGACGCCACACGTGCGGCACAGGTACCCGTCAGCCTGCATCACCTTCGCGCGCTGGGCGTTGGTGATGCTGGCCTTGTGACTCGGGCCCTTCGCCTGGCCCGGCACCCACACATCCTTGCCGCGCGTCACGAACCGGCGCTCCTGGGGAAGCAGCTCCGGGTCCTCGCGGGCGGTAGAGATCTCCCAGCCGTAGTCACGCAGACCGCGCATGCGCCGGTCGATTTGCGCGATGTCCGGGAAGTCCTCGCGCAGCTTGGCCACGGTGAAGATCTCACCCTCCCCGACGACCTGAATCAGCCAGAGAGCGGCACGCGCCATACTCCCCAGCTTGTGGCTTCCGACGCTGGTCTCCTGCCAAGACGGCTCGGCCATGATGGGTCCCCTCCCATAGAAAACGCACGAATTCCAGGCGGTCTGTCGCACAAAAGCACAAAATGGCATGTACGCACCATGCACGTAAGCGCGACTCGCGCCGCCCCCCGCACCACCGGCGGCTGACTCTTAAATCGTGGCACATCGAAACCGCTTTGAACCCTCTCGATGCAACTTGCGCCTCAACTGGCAAGAGAAGAAGCAAAAACCGCCAGGCAGCGACCAGTTGTCCTCCGGCACAATGGCGGACAGTGTCGCCGACTGGCGACCGAAAAGGCCGGTTGTTCCGAGAATGCGGAGGTTCGCCACCATGGCCCAGCGCAGCAGCAGTCGTCCCCCTTTCGCGTGGACGGAGAAGGACTTCGGTGAGGACGTCCTGCCGGACAAGCGGCGGCTCGCGGCTGCACTGCAAGAGATCTGCCGCCATCTCGTCGTCACGACTCCAGAAGGTGTGACGCCAGCCCGCCCGACACAGGCTCAGGCCGCCAAGTACCTGCACGTCAGCGAGACCACGCTGCTGCGCTACCTCAAGGGTGAGCGTGTCCCGCCGGAGAAGGGAGCCGCGCGGATCTACGACACCGCCTGCCGGGACGCGGGAGGCGGCCAGAAGCTTGGCATCACCAAGCGGAAGCTTCTGGAACTGCGCGCGAGAGCCGAGCAGGAACGATGCGCCAACTGCTCACGGAGCAGAGACGCGGTACGCGCCGCTGGCCAGAAACTCCGGGCTCTGCAGGAAACGCATGAAGAGTTCGAACGGTCGGCGGCAGAACAGGACCAGGAGCTCAGGAACCTCCGCCAGCACGCCACCGCACTGAAGCAGGAGATGCAGCTTATGAAGGCAGCCCAGCCGATACCGGCGAGTGAAGCCGGCCCGCGAAAGTCTCCGATGGCGGCACGCCCCGCAACTCTGTTGCCGGTCCCCCGCCGACAAGGGGACCGGCAACAGAGCAAAAACGAAGCCTTGGCAGCACGCAGCGTCGGCCGCCGGGCTGAAGAGCTGCTCCACGGCGGCCGGCCGGACAGCATCCTCGCGCTGCTGCGGCATACGGCAGAGGCGTACGCGCCTCTGGAAATGGCCCTACTGGTACGGCTGTTGCGAACACGGGAGCAGGCCGAACTAGCCGACAACCTCGTGCACATCTACGCGCGCGACCGCACCGACCAAGACGTGGTGCGGGCGGCGCTCATGCTGCACGAGCATCAGGCCGTCACTGACGCGGAAGCGCTCCTGCGTACCGCAGCCGCTCACCCGGGCTCAGCACTGTCCCGGACAGATGGGTCCGGGTCTCCCAGGTAGCTGCGGGCAGGCCGGCGAGCGAGCAATGCGAGCTCGGCCGCCGCAGCGCCACGCCATCCCACCCGGGAGAAACAGGCCCAGCGACATCGTCAGGCGGCGACACCCGCATCAGCCTCGTAGTGCATCTGCGCCCGGTCCAGCACATCGTCCGGGTCAAGACCGCACGCGGCCGTCCAGTGCAGCAAGTCGGCGATCAACTCCACCGCGGACTCCTTGAAGGCGGCATCCCGCAGCCGGCCCTCCGGAATCGCGCCGCTCCCAGGGCCGTAGCTCCGCAGAGCCGCAGCGGCCCGTTCCATCCGTCGGCATGTCTGCTCGGGCCCGAGCGTGATCTCGCACCACACCGCCTTTCCGGCCGCCGTCAGAACCGTGCCCCAGTCCGCCGTCACGGCGGCGAGCAGGTGCAGACCGCGCCCGCATTCGTCGTCGCAGCCGGCCGCCGACAGGGACGGAACGGAGTAGCTCTTGTCGTGGACCTCAACGCGCAGCCGATCGCCGTCCCACTCCAGGACCAGCGTGGCGGACGTGCCCTCGCCCACGTGCTTGATGACGTTGGTGGCCAGTTCCGTGACCACCAATTCCGTTTCCTCCGCAGCGTGAGGCATGCCCCACTGCCCCAACTGGGCCGTGGTGGCCTGCCGCAGCAGCCGCACCTCGGCCGGCACTGCCGTGAACGGCAGAACAGATCGGTGCCGGTGTTCCCTGACCTCGTCGCCGGGCATGCGAACTCCTCCCTCCCGGGCCACGCGCATGCTGCGCCCGCCGTGTCCGTACGGCTGCATTGCGTAGCGGTACGTAAGGGAGAATGACACAGAGAAGTCTCGCTGTGTAACTTCTCACGAGAATCCATCGAGTGAATCTGATGGTGGGCGGCCCCTTCGCTGCCTAGCCTGATCAGGCCCGGAGCGACCGCCCGGCGCACGCGCAGAAGGAAGTCCGCATGACCGTGAGGGCCACCACCCGTCGCCGCCAACTGGGCGCGATGCTGAGGAAGTTGCGTGCCAGCAAGGGTCTGACCCTGGAGGAGGCCGGCCGGCTTGTCGGGGTGTCCAAGGCCACGGTGAGCCGTTACGAGACACAGTCGGGGCCGGCGAAGTGGCTCGTGGTCGATGCGCTGTGCCGGGAATACGGGGCTACCGACGCCGAGCGCGAAGCCGTCGTACGACTGGCCAAGGACGCCAAGCAGCAGGGCTGGTGGAGTTCGTTCGCCGACTCGATCCCCGAGAGCATGAACCTGCTGCTCACCCTGGAGGACGAGGCCGTACGGGAGAACCACTTCTCCTGCGTCTACGTTCCCGGCCTGTTGCAGACACGGGCCTACAGCACCGCCCTCCAGAAGGCCAACGAGGTACCTCTGTCCCCTGAAGAGATCGAACGCCTCGTGGACATTCGCATGAAGCGGCAAGAGATCCTCACCCGCCCGAAGCCGCTGCGCCTGTGGGCGATCATCGACGAGTCCGTCATCCGCCGTGTTGTCGGGTCACCGCAGTCGATGAAGGAGCAGTTGGACCGGCTGCTCGCGGCGAACGAATCGCCTCACACCACCCTTCAGGTGCTCCCCTTCACCAAGGGCGCTCACACCGCCGCTCTGGGAAGCTTCGTCATGATCGGTGGTGCCGAGCCCGCTCTCGATGTCGTGTACGTCGACTTCCACGCCGGGTCGCTCTTCTTGGAGAAGGACGAGGAGTTGGAGCGTTACAGACTTGCGTTCGAGTACCTGCGCGCACAAGCGTTGGACTTGGAGGCTTCCTCCGACCTGATCCACCGTGTACGCAAGGAGCTGTAGATGCCTGCTGAGACCCCGCGTCATCCTGAGCTTGACTGGTTCAAGTCGTCCTACAGTGGCGGCAACGCCACCGAATGCCTTGAGGCTGCCTTCGCCTCACCCGAAGTGGTCATACGGGACTCCAAGCAGCGGGACGGCGCTTGGGTCAGGGTCTCCGCCCCGGCCTGGGAACACTTCGTGACCGCTCGCGCAGCCGCTGATCTCTGACGGAAAGTCCCCTGGTGAGGGCCCCCGGCTCCCTGCGAGAGTGGGGTGACGCCAGTGGGAGGTGAGTGGTGAACGGGGCGGCGGGGCTGAGGTGGAGGCAAGTCACGCTTGTCGGGTGCCTGTTGATGCTCGGCCTTCTGGCGGTCGTCTCCCCTCGCGACCACGATGACGTCGTGGACGCCACGCAGTTCAGCATCGCCTTCTTCGCCACGCTGCTGACCGGTGAAGCGGTCATCTTCGCATTGACCTTCTCGGCGGCGAGCTCGTGGCCCTCACTGCGGGCCATAGACAGCCACATCGCCTTCCGGGAGTGGGTGCTCGTCGGCTGGCTGGCCGCGCTGTTCACCGCTTGCGGGCTGCTCGGCGACAGCGCCGTCAGCGCCACCTACGGCGCGTTGCTGTTCCTGCTGGCGAACGTCTTCGGGATCTTCTCCTTTGTCCGGCTCTTCGGGCTGGCCAGCGTTGGAGGGCGCAACCAGTTGCTCCGCCGTACCCTTGCCGGAGCCTTGGCCCGGCAAGGCGCGGAGGCCGCCCGTTCTCCCGGTGGGCAGGACAGCGACGCTGTCATCAACTCGTACATCGGGACCGTAAGCCAGGCCGTCACCAGCAACGACCCCACCGCCATACGGCAGCTCACCAACCAACTGGCCGAGGCTGAGGTACCGGCCGAACACGCCGAGCAGGCCGTCTCACTGCACTTGGACGTGCTGCACCGCCTCGCGCGGGCCACCCTGGTCAGCGGGGCGGATCCCACGCAGGTGGTGTCCTGCTCCCGGGTGCTGATCGACTCGTCCCTCGTGCACATCCGCCGGCTGGCGGACCCGGCTCCGGCCCTCGGGGCGCTCAGCCGCTACCTGGCCTGGCTCGCCAACACCGCGCACCTGATGTCCGTACGCGAAGTGGCGTCCAACCGGGCGGCCCGGGAACTGGTCGCCCTGACCACCGACGCCCGCCTGAAGATCCTGCGCTGCGTGGATCCTGACCCGAAGTCCGCGGCTTCGCGCGACGAACTCGGCACCCTTCTCACCGCGCCCGGTCAAGCACTGCTGTGGTACGCGGATTTCACCGAGTTCCACGGTGCCCACCAGGCAAGTGCCCTGTACGGAGTGCACGAGATACTCACCGGCACCAAGTTCATGGGCAACTACTGGGACGGTGCGTCCATCCTCACCGAGACGCGGGCCTGCCTGTACGGTGCCGCCGCCCCCGCCACGCCCGCGGCCAGGGACGCGCTCGCGGTCCTCGGCTCCGCAGACGACTTCGACCACTTCTGGGCGCTGGTCTCGGTGAACGCGTTCGCCACACTGCGCGACGCGCGCCTGCCTCATCCGCCGGAACTCATCCGCCCCGAGTTCACCCCGGACGCCCAGTTACTGGGGGCCTATCTGCGTACGTTCGCTACCCACCGGTACTTCGCCACCGCCGCCGAGGCCCAAGCCGCTCTGCTGTCCCTCGTGGGCCGTGCGGACACCCCCGGCTCGGTCGCCACGGCGATCCGCTCGGCACGGCACGCTCATCACTACCGGCTGCCGGTTCCCGTCAGCGAGCCGCATCAACGGCCGTCCGCGATGGTCCTCGCGATCGCCTGCCGACTCGCCCCGCTCGCTCCGGGCGGCACGGATGCCGAACTCCGCAGGTTCCTGACCGGTCTGCCGCCGCCCGCGCGCAGGACGGCCGCGCGGCTCGCCACCCGGGTCCTGCCCGGAGCCGCCGAGCACTCCGATCCGGTGGACGCCATCGCGGCCGGCCTGCACGTCCTCCAGCTGGTCGGCGCGCATACCCGGGAGGGAGCATGAGTGATTCCGGCGGCATAGACATAGCCGTGTGGCGGGCGCGCCTGGCGGCGTTGGATTCCCCGCGCGTGTCAGCGGCCGTGGTGGTGCAGTGCGGCCAGGTCTGGCTCCAGCCCGCGTACACGGCCTTCCGCAACGAGGTCGACCGCGTCCTGATGTCGGCACACCTGCGCAGACGCGCGGACCTCACGATCACCCGGGTCGTCCTGCACAACCTGCCCAACGCACCTGATGCGCCGGTCCGGGCCGCCGCTGTCGACCGGTCCTTCGAGGAGTGGCAGGACCGGCTGTCCGCCACGATCGTGTTGCTCTCCTCCGGCCTTGCCACGCACCGGATCCACCGCCTGATACTCCGGGGGGACGAGGTGGCCGCCTCCGTCCCGGATATGGTCGAGATACGCATAGACGGTGACTGGACGAACGCCCACCGAGCCCAGGCAGCGCTTCACATGGTCGGATCCACAGGTGCCACCACTCCCCTCACGGGGTACGACGTGAACTTCGACGGCCCCTTCGGCGACGCCGACCCCTCGGTCTACATGTGAGTGCGCGGGTGGGCTCAATCGGATACTTGGAGGCAAGGTGCCCTACGCCCCGGCGAGTGCTCAGGACCGCGCGTTTCTCGCCCAAGCCATCGAACTGTCCCGGCGCTCTCTGGAGGATGAGGGCAAGACCCCCTTCGGAGCGCTCGTCGTCATCGGCGACGAGATCGTGGGCCAGGGCACCAGCTCGGTCGTCGAGCGACAAGATCCCACCGCGCACGCTGAAGTCATGGCCCTGCGTGCGGCTGGCGCCCACCTCGGACGCCATCTCATGGAAGACGCCGTCATGTACTCCAGCAGCGAGCCATGCCCCATGTGCCTGACCGCCTGCTACTGGGCCCGGATCCCGCGCCTGGTGTACGCCGCCACCAGTCACGACGTCGCGGTGAACGGCTTCGAGGACTTGCAGTACTACCGCCAGCTCGCCCTGCCGAACGCCGAGCGGAGCCTGATCACGGAGACTGCTGTCGGCGGCGAGACGCAGGCAACCGCGGCGACGGCACTGGCGAGCTGGGCGGACAAGCTGCCGTTCCCGGTGGAGCCCAAGCTCTGAGCAGCGACCTGTGGCACTCGATCGACAGACAGGTGACCCGTGCCGATCGCGGCGGTCCTGGTCCTACCTTTGAACGGGCCGGTATACAGCCCGGTGATCGTCGATCTTGGCGATGAGACCGTCAGCACACAGGTCTCGCAGGATCTGCCGGACCCGTTTCTCCGCTGCCCGCTGATCTTCCCACTCGTGCCCGTGATCGCGAAGAACCGTGACGGCGCGCTGTGGGTCCCAGGTGCCGCCGAGAGTGCGGATCGCCTGGGCCACAGCCTGCCGCTGAGTGGCGGGCATGTTCAGCCCTCACCGCCCTTGTGGTGCTCCTTCTTGTGGTGCTTGGCAATGCTGGCGGGGGCACCGCTGTACTCGCAGTCGGGGCACCTCACCCACGAACAGTTCGGATCATCGACAGCCGCGTCGCGGACTGAGTGGTGTGAGCCATATCCGTGCGCGTGGAGCAACTGGGCGACAGACCCGTCGTACTTGAGCGCCATGAGCGCCGCTTCGGCGATCTTGTCGTGGCCAGCGGCGAAGAACTTGCCGAGACCGGCATCCTTCCCGCAGCCGCACCAGCACTTGCCAGTTGGGATGAGACGGGGCTTCTCGATTTCTGTCATACGGCCAAGGTAGCAATCCTTGGATTACTGTCAAGACTTGCATCCAAGGATTGCCACCTTGGCTAGATCAGGTCAGGTCACGGCAAGGACCGCAACGGCGGATGCTGCGTCGTGATGCCCGGTGGCTGGAGGAGGGGCGGGGGCTCGGGGCCGGGGTCCGTGGTGGGGACTACGCCCGCGGCGGCCGGGTCGAAGGCGGGGGGCCAGCGGGTGTGCTCGCTGGTCAGGGCGCCGGTGAGGCGGGCGCCGCGGAGGTCGGCGGTGGTCAGGTCGGCACCGCGCAGGTCGGCCAGGCGCAGGTCGGCGTCGTGGAAGACGGCGCCGCTCGCGTCGGTCTTGCGCAGGTTCGCCTCGCGCAGGTCCGCCTCGGTGAAGTCGCTGTCGCGCAGGTCCGCCTGGACCAGGTTGGCGCCGCGCAGGTCGGTCAGGGCGCAGCGGGTGCGGCGCAGGATGGCCGTGGTGAGGTCGGCGTGGCGGAGGTTGGCGGAGACGAGGGACGCCTGGGTCAGGTTGGCGTGGTAGAGGCCCGCGGCCTCCATGCAGGAGCGGTCGAGGTTGACGTCGTTCAGCCAGAGGCCGTCGCAGTCGGCGCGGCGCAGGTCGGTGACGCTGAGGTTGAGCCAGGTCTGTTCCCGGGGGTGCAGGAGCAGTACGCCGAGGCCGGTCAGGGCCACCTGGGCGTCGGGGGCGCGGACCTCCAGGGGCGCGATGTCGTTGATGGGCACGTCCGCCGCCGGTGCGGGTCCTTCCGTGGGCGGCCAGGGCAGGTGCGTACGGAGGTAGGCGGCCTGGATGGACAGGACGGCGTCGCGGTCGCGGGCGGAGTGTTCCGCGATGCGCCACAGGGCGTGCAGTCCGCCGATCCGCGTCTCCAGTTTGTCGCTGCCGAGTTGGTCCACGGCGGTGCTGAACCGGTCGGTGACGTGGCCCTCCTGGCTGACTCGCAGGCCCTCCTGGCTGACCCGCAGCTGTCGCCAGGTGGCGTACGCGCCGAACAGCACGACCATGCCGCCGACGGCCTGGAGGAGGGTGGTGCGGACGTCGTTCACCGCGGTCAGCCGGTCCTGCGCGGCGACGCTCGCGCCGGCGAGGTCGTGGTCGACCACCATGCCCGGTACGAGGATCAGCAACGCGCCCACCGCGGCCAGTACCGCCGTCCCGGCCAGCAGGCCCGCGACCACCCGGCGTCGGCCGACCGGCCGGCCGCGCTCCGGTCCCCCCATGTCCATGGGCAGGGAGCGTAGGCGCCGCGGTTCCGGCGATCAAGGAGTGGGCGGAGGGGAGGCGGGCGGTGGCGTGGTCAGCCGGTTGCCTCCCGGCGGGCCGCCTTGGCCAGTTGGTCGAAGGTGCGGTTCAGGACCGACCGGCGTTCCTCCTTGTATGCCGGGGAGGGTTCCAGGCCGTCGATGGTGGCTTCCCAGACGGCCATGAACGTCTCCTTCCAGTCCTCGATCGTCTCTGGGTCCGGCAGGCCGGTGGTGTGGCCGGCGCGGGCCAGGGTGTGGAGGAGTTCCAGGTCGCAGGGGACGGCGACGCCCCAGTACTCGTCGGGTTCGAGGGCCACCGGGTCGCCGGTCATGGCGTCGGTCACCTCGGTGACGAGTCGGTCGACGACCATCGACAGGTGGTCCAGTGCCGTGTCGCTCTCGAAGTTGCCGCTGCCCCAGGTACCCATGGTGTCTTCCCTCGCGTGGTGTTGGTGTTGGTGTTGGTGTTGGTGTTCGTGTTGGTGTTGTCGTCAGGGCTGGATCCAACCAGGTCGCACTGACAGCGGTGTTGGGGCGGACGTGGGCGTCGGTGCTCGTAAAACCGCCTGGCCGGTCAGGACCGGTCGTCCTACGATCGGCCGGTGGACAGGTTCGACGAGCAGATGCGTGCGGAGATGGCTGAGCTGGAGGCGTTGGAAGCCGCTGACACGCGTGGGGAGGCCGTTCCGGAGTCGGGGGCGTACCTGCCGCCGCCTCCTGGGGGCTGGCTGCCTTGTCCGTGCTGTGGGCACCAGATGTTCGGTGCGATGGGGGCGTACGAGATCTGTGCCGTGTGCTATTGGGAGGACGATCTCGTGCAGCTGCGCCTGCCTTTGCTGGGGGGGGCGGGCCCAACGCCGTCTGTCTGATGGACGCGCAGCGGAACTACCAGCGGTTCGGGGCGATGGAGGAACGGTTCCGGGGCGATGTGCGGGCGCCGAGGGAGGACGAACCGCTCGATCCGGGGTGGCGGCCCATCGATCTGTCCCGGGACTCCTTCGAGGACCTCGGCAGCGACACGCCGATGCCCGAGGACCTGACGGAGCTCTACTGGTGGCGTCCGACCTACTGGCGGCGCGACGCGTGAACGTGCGGCCGGGACCGCTGGGGTGGGGTCCAGCGGTCCCGGGCCGGTGGTCGCGCGGGGGCGTGTCGGGGCGGGTGGGTCAGCCGAACATGCCCGGCTGGTAGCCGCCCGCCGGCTGGCGGACGATCACGTTGACGCGGTTGTAGGCGTTGATGACCGCGATCAGGGAGATCAGGGCCGCCAGTTGGTCGTCGTCGTAGTGCTTGGCGGCGGCGGCCCATGCCTCGTCCGTCACGCCGGGGGACGCGTCGGCGAGGCGGGTGCCCTGTTCGGTGAGTTCCAGGGCGGCGCGTTCGGCGTCGGTGAAGGCGGTGGCCTCGCGCCAGGTGGCGACCAGGTGCAGGCGGGTCGGGGTCTCGCCGGCCGCCGTGGCCTCCTTGGTGTGCATGTCGAGGCAGAAGCCGCAGCCGTTGATCTGGCTGGCGCGGATCTTCACCAGTTCCTGGGTGGCGGGCGGGAGGGGTGAGTCCGTGACGACCTGGCCGGCCGCGTTGAGGTGGCCGAAGAGCTTCCTGGTGACCGGGTTGGCGAACAGGTCGAGTCGGGCGGCGTTCATGAAGGGCTCCTCCGCGAGTGCGCTGAATCGGTACGCCCGTATGACGGAGGGGGCGGCGGGAGTGTGACAGGGCGGGGGCGCGAATGTGTCATGGGTTTCGGGCCAGGAGGTGGGTCAGGGCGGCTGTCGTCTCCTCGGGGCGTTCCTCCATGAGCCAGTGGCCGGTGTCGTCCAGCATCGTGAGGTCGGCGCCGGGGACGTGGGCGGCGAGTTCGGTGGCGATGGCCGGGCCGAGGTAGGGGTCCTCGCGGCCCCAGACGACCGCCGTCGGACAGCTGATCTCGCCGAGGCGGCGGCGCAGTTCGGGGCGGGGGGCCGTGCGGTAGTCCGAGAAGAAGTGCAGGAGGCCGCGGCGGCCCTCGGGGGTGTCCATCCAGTCGACGTAGGTGCGCAGGGTGGCGGGGTCGAGGTGGCCGGAGCGCAGGAGCGGGGTGAAGGCGCGGCGGTGGAGGGCCGTGAAGGGGAGCCGGCGGGCCGCGGCGCGCAGCACCGGGATGCGGCCGAGGACCGTGAGGAGGGTGAAGACGGTGTACCAGGGGCGGGTGAAGGAGGACTGGGCGCGGCTGTTGAGGATCGCTAGGCGGCGGACCCGGGTGGGGTGCGCCTGGGTGAAGCCGAGGGCGAGGAAGCCGCCGTAGTCGTGGCCGAAGAGGTTGGCCGAGTCGATGCCGAGGGCGTCCAGGAAGCGGCCCACCCGGGCCACCTCCGTGTCGTAGTCGAACGGCAGGTGGAGGGGGTGGTCGGAGTCGCCCCAGCCGAGCAGGTCGGGGGCGATGACGCGGTGGGTGCGGGACAGGGGCGGGATCTGGTGCCGCCAGCAGCGGTGGTTGGCCGGGTAGCCGTGCAGCAGGAGGATCGGTTCGCCTTCGGGCGGGCCCGCCTCCCAGTAGGCCACGCTGGCGCCGTCCACCAGGGCGGTGCGGGGGACGTGGTGCGCGTTCTCTTTCCCGGGGGCCCGGCTGTCCCAGCCGTCCCCGCCGTCCCCGCTGTCCCGGCCCTTTTCCTGCGCGGTCATCCCGTCGTCTCCTCATCGTCGTCGTGCTCCGGCGGGGCGCGGGCTCGTCGGGCTCGCGGCCTCGCCGGTGGTGCAACGATCAAGTGCCGTGCGGTGCACGGGGTCAGGTACCCGTTCGAGTGATGCGGCGCGCTATGGGCAGCGTGCGGGCCCGGACTGGGGGCGGGAGCCGGCGCGGCACCGTGCGGGCGGTGCGGCGGTGCGGCCGGGTCGGGGCCGAGGGCGAGCGTCGTCCCCGCCCGGGGCCAAGCGTCGTCCCCGGGCGGCGGCCGCCGCCGGCCCTGGGGCGCCGGGTGGGTGACCGGCCGGTGCCCGTCGGAGGCCGGGTCAGGCGGCCGGGGTGAGGTCCGCGCGGCCGAAGAGCAGGGCGTAGCCGGGCGGGAGGCGGTCGAGGACACGGGTGATCAGGTCGTCGCCGACCAGCGGCGGCAGGACGCTGAGTACGGAGCTGACGTCCCAGCGGGCGGTGGCCGGGGTGGCGCCCGCGATGCGCGCGGCGACCGAGTCGACGAACTCGGCGGCGGTCAGCGGGCGGGTGGCCGGGATCTGCGCGGCGACCACCCGGGCGGCCTGCTCGGGCAGGGCCCGGGCCAGGTCGACCCGTTCGTCGCCGACGACGTGGCCGCCGAGGGCGGAGAGGACGACGCGGATGACGCGCTCCGCCTCCGGGCGGGTGGGGTAGCGGCCGGCCTCGCGGACCTGCTCCACCAGGTCGGCCCAGGCGGGACGGGGCCCTGCGGGCGCCTCGGCCCTGGACGCCGGTGCCGGGGGCGGCGTCGGGGTCGGCACGGTCGGCTTCGTCGCCGGCTTCGTCGCCACAGTCGGCTTCGTCGCCGGCTTCGTCGCCACAGTCGGCGTCGGCTTCGTCGGCATCGTCGGCACGGTCATGTGGGGGTTTGTCCTCCGTTTCGGACGGGGTGAGCGGGGGGCAGAGGGGGTGAGGGGCAGGAGTGCCGGGGCGGTCGGGGCCCGTGGGTCCCGTGGGTCCAGTCGGAGCCGGGCGGAGCCGGACCCACGGGCCTCGGGACCGGCGGTCAGCCGCTGATCTGCTTGCGGTCGCCGCCGCCGCTGATCTGGATGCGACGCGGCTTGGCCTGCTCGGCGACCGGGATGCGCAGGGTGAGGACGCCGGCGTCGTACGCGGCGTCGACGCGGTCCGTGTCGAGCGTCTCGCCGAGGAAGAGCTGGCGGGTGAACGCGCCGGTGGGCCGCTCGGCGACGACGGTCTCGGCGCCCTCGGGGGCCGGGGACCGGCGCTCGGCGCGGACGTTCAGGACGTTGCGTTCGACGTCCAGCTCGATCGACTCGGGGTCGATGCCGGGGAGGTCGAAGTGGACGACGAAGTCGTCACCGGACCGGTAGGCGTCCATCGGCATCGCCGCGGGGCGGGCCGCGGCCGCGTTGGTGCCGAAGACCTGCTGGGCGAGCCGGTCGAACTCGCGGAACGGGTCAGTGCGCATGAGCATCACAGTTCTCTCCTCTCCACAGGGTCGGTGCGATGCCCTCGGTTACGTCTTCTTATATAGCTCGCGGGAGGAAAGTTGACAAGCCTGGGCTCAGGTATGGGGGGTGTCGCAGGTGAGAGTTAGCCTCGGGCCATGACGAAGATTCCGAGTTCTCTGGTGGCCGCCGGCGGTCTTGTCGGCGGTTACGGCGTCGCCCGCTGGACCGGGAAGCGGCAGCTCGGCGGCGCCGTGCTGGCCGCCGCCGGGACGGTCGCGGCGACCCAGTGGCAGCGGCGGGCGGGCGGCAGGGCGGCGGGTGCGCTGGGTGCCGCGTACGTCGCGGCGTTCGCCGGGTCGCACCCGCTGGCCAAGAAGGTCGGCGCCTGGCCGGCCGTGTTCGGCGTGGCCGGCGCGGTGGCCCTGGCGTCCTGGGCGGTCGCCGACCGGCGGGGCTGACACGGTCGCCGGCCGGCAGCCCTGAAACCCGGGCTCTCGTCCCCTCGGGCCCCGTCAGGTCCGCGCCTCCGCCGCCGACAGCGGCTCCGCGATGTCCTCCAGGGAGCGCCGCTCCGCCCTCACCGCGAGGAACGCGGCCACGATGCCCGCCGCGCACATCAGCCCGGCGCCGATCCGGAAGGCGAGCACCGTGTCGCCGACCACGCCGGACTCGGTGAGGTCGGCGAAGAGCAGCGGGCCGCTGATGCCGCCGGCGGCGGTGCCGAGGGCGTAGAAGAAGGCGATGGCCATCGCCCGGGTCTCCATCGGGAAGACCTCGGAGACGGTCAGGTACGCGCTGGACGCGCCGGCCGAGGCGAAGAACAGCACCACGCACCAGCACGCCGTCATCGTCGTCGCGGTCAGCGAACCCCGGTCGAACAGCCAGGCGGTGCCGAACAGCAGCACGCCCGACAGCAGATACGTCGACGAGATCATGATCCGCCGGCCGACCGTGTCGAAGAGCTTGCCGAGCAGCAGTGGGCCGAGGAAGTTGCCCGCGGCGATGACGGCGAAGTAGTAGCCGGTGTGGCCGGTCGGCACGTCGAAGAAGGTGATCAGGATGGTGCCGAAGCCGAAGGTGATGGCGTTGTAGAGGAACGCCTGGCCGATGAAGAGGGACAGGCCGAGGACCGCGCGGCGCGGGTACTTGCCGAAGACGGTCTTCGCGATCAGGCCGAAGCCGATGCTCTTGCGCTGGTGGATGGTGATCTCGCCGGCCGGGGGCGGCAGCCGCTCGCCCTTCTCGTGCTCGATCTCCCGTTCCACCGAGGAGACCAGGCCGTCGGCCTCGTCGCCGTACCCGTGGATGAACTGCCAGCGCGGGCTCTCCGGGACATGGCGGCGGACCAGCAGGATCACCAGGCCGAGGACGACACCGAGGGCGAAGCTGAGCCGCCAGCCCCACTCCATCGGGAAGATGTCGGTGTTCAGCATGACGATGGACAGCAGCGAGCCGCCGATCGCGCCGAGCCAGTAGCTGCCGTTGATGATCAGGTCGACCCGGCCGCGGAACTTCGACGGGATCAGCTCGTCGATCGCGGAGTTGATGGCCGCGTACTCGCCGCCGATGCCGAACCCGGTCAGGAACCGGAAGAGGAAGAACCACCAGGACTCGAAGGACAGGGCCGTCATCGCGGTCGCCGCCAGGTAGACCACCAGGGTCACCATGAAGAGTTTCCGGCGGCCGTAGCGGTCGGTGAGCCAGCCGAAGAACAGGGCGCCGCAGCAGGCTCCCGCCACGTACAGGGCGGCGGCCAGGCCGGTGATCTGCGCGGCGCTGATGTCCAGGCCGCTGCCGTCCTCGGCGATCCGGCCGGCCACGTTGCCGACGATCGTGACCTCCAGGCCGTCCAGGATCCAGACGGTGCCGAGGCCGATCACGATCATCCAGTGCCAGCGGGACCAGGGCAGCCGGTCCAGGCGGGCCGGGACGGCGGTGGTGACGATTCCGGTGGCGGCGGGCACCGGGCCCGGCGACGAGTCTGCTGTCATGGGCTCCCTCTCCGTCGAGCGAACGCCGATCGGACGTCGATCGGACGCCCTTGGAACGTCCGGCGAACGCCTCCCTTGTGCCCTGGTCCGCCGGAGTCACGCCGGGAGGCCGGCTACGCCCCCAGCATGCGCGAGACCGTGTGGATCAGCAGCCCGGCGAGCGAGCCGACCACCGTGCCGTTGATGCGGATGAACTGGAGGTCGCGGCCGATGTTGGCCTCGATCTTCTTGGTGGTGTGCTCGGCGTCCCAGCCCGCGACCGTGTCGGTGATCAGGGAGGTGATCTCGCGGCGGTAGGTGGTCACCACGTAGACCGCGGCGCCCTCGACCCACTGGTCGACCTTGCTCTGCACCTTGCCGTCGGCGGCCATCCGGGCGCCCAGCGACAGCAGCGAGGCGCGCACCCGCAGCCGCAGCTCGCTGCGCTCGTCCTCGGCCGCCGAAACGATCATGGATCGTACGGCCGTCCAGGCGGACGCGATCAGGTCCTGCACCTCGCCGCGGCCCAGGACGTCGGTCTTCAGCCGCTCCACCCGGGCCCGGGTCTCGGTGTCCGACTGGAGGTCGGCGGCGAAGTCGGACAGGAAGCGGTCCAGGGCGCCGCGCGCCGGGTGGGCGGGCATGTCGCGCATCTCGGTGACGAAGCGCAGCAGCTCCTTGTAGACGCGCTCGCCGACCCGCTTGTCGACGAACCGGGGCGTCCAGCCGGGCGCGCCGCCCTGCACCGCGTCCAGCACGTTGTCGCCGTGCAGGACCAGCCAGTCGTGGGCGCGGGTGACGACCAGGTCGACGGCCCGGCGGTGGCCGCCGTCGGCGACGACCCGCTCCAGCATCTTGCCGACGCCGGGGGCGATCTCCTGGGCGTCGGCGCGGCGGGTGATGGCCTCGCCGACCACCGCCTGCACGTCGGAGTCGCGCAGCACGGTCAGGGCGCCGCGCAGTGCGGCGGACAGCTCGGCGGTGACCCGGTCGGCGTGCTCGGGGACGGCCAGCCAGGCGCCGAGCCGGGAGCCGATGCCGACGGCGCGCAGCCGCTGCCGTACCACGTCCTCGGAGAGGAAGTTCTCCCCGACGAACTCGCCCAGCGAGACGCCGAGCTGGTCCTTCTTCTTGGGGATGATCGCGGTGTGCGGAATGGGCAGGCCGAGCGGGTGGCGGAAGAGGGCGGTGACCGCGAACCAGTCGGCCAGCGCGCCGACCATGCCGGCCTCGGCGGCGGCGGAGACATAGCCCGCCCAGCCGCCGGCGCCGTGGTGGGCGGCCAGTTCGGCCAGTACGTAGACCAGGGCGACGAGGAGCAGCAGGCCGGTGGCGGTGAGCTTCATCCGGCGCACGCCGCGCCGCTTCTCCTCGTCCGCCGGGCTGAACGTGTTCATCGCGCGGTTCACGGCGGCGCCGGGACGGGCGGCCGCCGCGTCCTCGGGCCGCTTGCCGCTGGTCTGTTTCATCCGCTCCATCCGTTCGCCACCTGCTCCGCACACGTCCGGTGATCCCTCACACATTGTCCCTTCCTGACCGACTCCCGGAACGGAACACAAGTTCCCGGCGTCTGTCCGAAGGGGGTATCGCGGCGGAGTCCCGTCCGCGCCTCCCGACCCCATGACGCATCATGGGATCGTCAGATCGGAGCCCCGGGTTTCCCTCTCCGGAACCTCAAGCTCCCATCTCCCGAGGAGAACGGCACGACATGACCCACGGTCATGACGGGGGCCCGGGGACGCCCCCGGTATCCCCCGCTCCCCCGGCCCGGCAACGCGCCCTGCTCGCCGCCGTCGTCGCGGCCATAGTGGCCCTGTCGGTCGCCATATACGTCGGCGTCGCGGCCGACGACGGCACCCGCGGCCGTACCTCGCGCGCCGCCGGCCACGCCCCGCCGGGCGCCGCCGCGCCCGCCTCCACCGGCCGCTGGGTCGGCGCCTGGTCCGCCTCCCCGTCCGGCGCCGAACCAGGCACCCGGACCAACGGCATGGCCGGCCGCTCGGTGCGCAACGTGGTGCACGCGGGCATCGGCGGTACGAGTGCCCGCGTCACGCTGTCCAACCTCTACGGCGCCACCCCGCTGACCGTCAGCCACGCCTCCGTCGCGCTGGCCGACGGCACCGGCACCGCCGCCGCGGCCCCCGGCACGATGCGGCGGCTGACCTTCGGCGGTGCCACCCGGGTGGTCGTCCCGGCCGGCCGGCAGGTGATGAGCGACCCCGTCCGGCTCACCGTCCCCTACGGCGCCGACGTCCTGGTCAGCACCTACTCCCCCACCCCGTCCGGCCCGGTCACCTATCACTCGGGGGCCCGGCAGACCAGCTACCTGGCCACCGGCGACCGCGCCGAGGACAGCACCGGCGGCGGCTACACCCCGACGCCGTACTGGCGCTACCTCAGCGCCCTCGACCTGCTCAGCAACGAGGCCGAGGGCACCGTGGTGGCGCTCGGCGACTCCATCACCGACGGCGCCACCTCCACCGCCGACGCGAACCGGCGCTGGACCGACGTGCTGGCCGCGCGGCTGCGCACGGCGGTCGAGGAGGGGCGGGACGTGCCGCGCTACAGCGTCGTCAACCAGGGGATCAGCGGCAACCGGGTGCTGACCGGCGGCGTGGGCAGCCCGCCCGACAACCCCAGCGCCCTCGACCGCTTCGACCGGGACGTGCTCGGCCGCACCGGCGTCCGGGCCGTCGTGATCGACCTCGGCGTCAACGACATCCTGCGCTACCCCGCCCTGGCCGACCCCGACGCCATCCTCGACGGCCTGCGCACCCTGGTCGCACGGGCGCACGCGCGCGGCCTGAAGGTGATCGGCGCGACCCTGATGCCGTTCGGCGGCCACCGCGGCTACAGCGACGCCCGCGAGGCGGTCCGGCAGGAGATCAACGCCGCGATCCGGGACGGCGCGGTGTTCGACGCGGTCGCCGACTTCGACAAGGCGCTGCGCGACCCGTACGACCCGCGCCGGCTGCGCTCCGACTACGACTGCGGCGACCACCTGCACCCCAGTGACGAGGGGTACGCGCGGATGGCCGGCGCGGTCGACCTGGACGACCTGGCGGGGGCGGCACCGGCCCGGCTGTGACGCCGGCTGTGTCGCCGGCTGTGTCGCCGGTTCAGCCGGTGAGCTCGTACTGGCCGACCTCCAGGAACCAGCGCATCTCCTCCGGGTCGCTGGTCCGCAGCAGTTCGCGGACGGCCGCCTTCAGCTCCGGGCCGGACTCGGGCAGGGAGTAGAGCCGGGCGAGGGCGACCCGGTCGTCCTGGGCCTGGGCGAGGCGGTAGCCGGTCGCCACGAAGGCGCGCATCTCCTCGACCGTGCCGTCCAGGGCCTCCCGGCCCTTTTCCCGCACCTCACTGCCGGCCTGCGGCAGGGAGATGAGCTGAGCGATGGCGATCCTCAGCTCGTTGTACTCGTCCTCGTCGTACTCGTCCTCGTCGTACTCGTCCTCGTCGTCCACGGCCACGACGGCGGACGCGGGTACGGGTGCGGGTGCGGGTGCCGGAGTGGCGGCCAGGGCGGGGGCGGCGAACGTGAGGGATGCGACGGCGGCGGCCGCGGCGGCGGCGGCGGTTATGGCGGTGCGCGGTGCTCTCATAGTGAACTCCCTGTCAGCCGGGGGCAGTCGGAACACCTGAGGGTAGATCGATCAGCGGGGCCACGCACGCGCGTTTCCCGGGCGGAGAAAGGGGCTCAGGACGGGGTCAGAAGGGAGTCAGTCCTTCTTGAACTTCCGGTCCAGGTGGCGGTCCAGGTGGCGGTCCAGGTGGCGGTCCACCATCTCGCGGTGGCCCTCCAGCATCCGCTGTTGGGCGTCCTGCACGTCGTCCCGCAAGGAGGCGCGCAGTTCCCGCCTGGCCTCCCTGCGGTCCAGCCGCTCCTGGCGCCGCTCCTGCTTCAGCCGCTGCCGCTCCGCCCGGGGCAGCTTGCGCTCCACACCGACCCCGCCCCAGAAGGCGAAGCCAGTCACGACCACCCGCGGGGCGCCCGGGTCGCCGGGCACGCCCTCCTCGCTGTGGTCGAAGCCGCCCATCACGCCGATCCCGCGCACGACGACCTCGACGCCGGGCGGCACGACCACGTTCATCCCGCCCATCACCGCCACGCAGTTGACGACGACCTCGCGGTCCGCGAAGTCCGCCTCGCGCAGGTCGATCTCCCCGCCGCCCCAGAACGCGAAGCAGTTGAACCGCTTCGGCACCCGCCAGCGCCCCTTGCGCTGGAAACCGGACATCACGGCCACCGCCCACGTCGACGAGCCCTCGCCGCCGGTGATCCGCGCCGCCCAGCTCCCCGGCTCGGCCGGCTCCTTGGTCATCGACACCTTCGGCGCCGCCGCCACCGCCCCGGCCGGCAGGTCCTTGGTGATCGGCGCGAGGTCGCGGTAGGTGCGCGCCGCGTACGTGGCGTCCAGCCGCTCCTCGAACTCCGCCATGTCCAGCCGCCCCTCCGCGAGGGCGTCCCGCAGGACTTCGGCGACTCGCTCACGGTCGGCGTCGGAGGCCCGGAGGTCCGGGGCGTCGTCGGTCATGCACAGCAGCCTACGAGTTCGGCGGCGCGGGCACTATGCCTGGACTTCCCCGCCTTCCCGGCCCCACCGGCCCGCCCGCTCCACGTACATCCGGGCGATCACCGTCTCGATGTCCGGCTCCCGGACCGACAGGTCGACCAGCGGGTACGCGGCGGCGATCCGGGCCACCAGGTCGGCCGCCGAGGCCGAGGCCGGGAAGGACAGCCACTGGCGGGGCCCCTCCACCCGGACCACCCGGGCGGGCGCGGGCGCCTCGATCGGCGGGAGTTCCTGGTCCAGGTCGACCACCAGGGTCCGTTCGGACTCGCCCGCCTCGTGCAGGCCGGCCAGCGGACCGTCGTACATCAGCCGCCCGTGGTCGATCACCATCACCCGGGAGCAGAGCTGCTCGATGTCGGTGAGGTCGTGCGTGGTCAGCAGGACCGTGGTGCCGCGCTCGGTGTTCAGCTCGCGCAGAAAGCCACGCACCTTGGCCTTGGAGACGACGTCCAGGCCGATGGTCGGCTCGTCGAGGTAGAGGACCTCCGGGTCGTGCAGCAGCGCCGCCGCGATGTCGCCGCGCATCCGCTGGCCCAGCGACAACTGGCGCACCGGCACGTCCAGCAGGGCGCCCAGTTCGAGGAGTTCCACGCAGCGGTCGAGGTTCTCCCGGTAACGGGCGTCCGGGATGCGGTACATGCGGTGTGCCAGCCGGTAGGAGTCGATCAGCGGCAGGTCCCACCACAGCGTGGTCCGTTGCCCGAAGACGACGCCGATCCGGCGGGCCAGCCGGGTGCGCTCACGGGCCGGGTCGATGCCGGCCACCCGCAGCGTGCCGCCGCTCGGGGTCAGGATGCCGGTGAGCATCTTGATGGTGGTCGACTTCCCGGCGCCGTTCGGCCCGATGTAGCCGACCATCTCGCCGCGCGCCACGGTGAACGACAGCCCGTCCACCGCCCGCACCTCGCGCCGTTCCCGGCGCAGGAACCCGGTCCTCTTCCGTACGTCGAACACCTTCTCGACGCCGGCCAGCCGAATGAAGTCGGCACCGTCCATCTGGCTCAGCTCCCTGTACTCCGGTAGGAACGCAGCCCCGCCCGCCACGCCAGGCCCGCCAGCGCGCAGCACCCGACCGCCACCAGCGGCGACGCGAACGCCGTCCAGCCGGGCAGGTCCAGCGGATAGGGCCGGTCCAGTACGTACGACGCCGGGACCCAGTTGACGAAGGCCAGCGGCAGTACGAACGTCACCCCGCGCACCAGTTCCGTCCCGAACAGCGACGGCGGGTACTGCAACAGCGTCGTCCCCCCGTAGGTGAACGCGTTCTGCACCTCGGACGCGTCCTGCGCCAGGAACTGGAACGCCGCCCCCGCCACGAACACCGCGCAGAAGATCGCCCCGCCGCCCGCCACCATCACCGGCACCAGGAGCACCTTGGCCGGCGTCCAGTCGACGTCCAGCGCGGACAGCGCGAAGCCCAGTACCAGCGCGCCCTGGAGCACCCGCCCCACCCGGCGCGGCGCGAACCGGTCGGCCGCGAGCTGCGCCAGCACCGGCGCCGGACGCACCAGCAGCAGGTCGAGGGTGCCGTCCCGGACCCGCCGGCCCAGCCGCTCCATCGACCCGATCGCCAGGTCCGCCAGCCCGAACGCGATCCCGGACAGGCCGTACAGGAACGCGATCTCGGGCAGCGACCAGCCGCCCAGCGCGTCCACCCGGGAGAACATCAGCAGCACCGCGACGAAGTCCAGGCCGGTCGTCACGAAACTCGCGCAGGTGGTGATCACGAACGACGTGCGGTACGCCATCGTCGACCTGATCCACATCGCGGCGACCATCCCGTAGGCCCGCAGCCCGCCGACCCCCCGGCCGTCGTCCGGCAGCCCATCACCCCGGCCGCCGTCGAGCAGCCGTCCCCCGCCACCGCTCCCGTCAGCCACCCTGCACCACCACCCGCCGCGTCGCCACCGACCACACCAGCCGCCCGGCGGCCAGCAGCACCACCGCCCACCCGGCCTGGAACGCGAACGTCCGCCACGGATCGGCCTCCCCCAGCAGCACGTCGGCCGGCGCCTGGAGCAGCGCCGACCACGGCAGCAACCGCACCACGTCGCCGAGCGCCCCCGGGAACACGTTCAGCGGCAGCAGCATCCCCGAGCAGAAGAACGCCACGATGAACGCGAGCTGCTGCACCCCCGTGCCGTCCAGCAGCCAGAACGCCGCCAGCCCCACCAGGAACCGGATGCCGTAGCTGACCACCGCCGCCAGCCCCACCGCCACCAGGAACGCGGCCCAGGTCCCCGCGTCGGAGGGCACGTACGCCGGGAAGAACAGCGCGCCGAACGCGAACGGCACCACTCCGCGCCCCAGCAACTGGAACAGGCACCGGCCCACGTCCGCCGCCAGCCACCACAGCTGGAAGTCGGCCGGCCGGTACAGGTCGATGGCGATGTCACCCGTACGGATGCGCTCCGCCAGCTCGGTCTCGACCCCGCCGCCGCCGATCGCCAGCGCCGCGAGCAGCGCCTGCCCGATCCACACATAGGTGACGGCCTGCCCCTGGTCGTAGCCGCCCAGCGCCGGCCGCTCGTCCCACAGCGCCAGGTACGTATAGACCAGGATCAGCCCGAACACCGTGTTGGTGAACACCCCGGCCACGGTGGCCACCCGGTACGTGGCGTACCGCCGGAACCCGCCCGCGGCGACGGCGACGTACAACCGCCCCGATCCCACACCACCACCCACCCCCGCCTCCTCCCGCCGCCGGACACCGAAGCGCAGGAGCCTAGTACCGGCCGAAGGAGGCACGCCACGGGTTTTCCCGGGGCCGCTGCGGAGGGAACCGATCTCCGGATGGGACAGTCTTCTTCCAGGAGCACCACCCACAGGAGCCGCACGCACACCATGAGCGAAGAGCCGCAGCCGAACCAGCCGGCCGCCCCGGGCTGGGCCCGCCGACCGCAACCCGAGGGCGGCAGGCCCCGGCGGACCGGCTGGCGCCGCCTGGTCCCCACCTGGCGCATGACGCTCGGCACCGTCCTGGTCGTCGCCGTCCTGCTGGTCGGCGGCTTCTTCCTCGGCTACTCCCTGGTCAAGATCCCCTCCGCCAACGCCCTGGCGCTCAAGCAGAGCAACGTCTACCTGTACGCCGACGGCACCGTGCTGGCCCGCGACGGCAAGGTCAACCGGGAGAACGTCGGCCTCTCCGGCATCTCCGAGGACGCCCAGCACGCCGTGCTCGCCGCCGAGGACCGCGACTTCTACACCGAGTCCGCGATCGACCCGCAGGCCATGCTCCGGGCCGGCTGGAACACCGCCACCGGCAAGGGCAAGCAGTCCGGCTCCACCATCACCCAGCAGTACGTCAAGAACTACTACCTGGCCCAGGAACAGACCCTCACCCGCAAGGCCAAGGAGTTCTTCATCTCGATCAAGCTCGACCGGGAGAAGAGCAAGAGCGAGATCCTCGAGGGCTACCTCAACACCAGCTTCTTCGGCCGCGGCGCCTACGGCATCCAGGCCGCCGCCCAGGCGTACTACGGCATCGACGCCACCGACCTGACCGCCGCCCAGGGCGCCTACCTCGCCTCCCTGCTCAACGCCCCCAGCGCGTACGACGTCGTCGCCCACCCCGAGAACAAGGGCGCCGCGACCGCCCGCTGGAACTACGTCCTGGACGGCATGGCCGACCAGGGCTGGCTGACCGCCGCCGAGCGGGCGAAGGCCACCTTCCCGATGCCGAAGGAGACCACCACCTCCACCGGCATGTCCGGCCAGCGCGGCTATGTCGTCACCATCGTCAAGGACTACCTCATCCAGCACGACGTCGTCGCCGAGGAGGACCTCGACCGGGGCGGCTACCGCATCACCACCACCCTGGACAAGGACCGGCAGGACGCCTTCGTCGAAGCCGTCGACGACAAGCTGATGTCCCAGCTGGACAAGAAGAACCGCAAGGTCGACACCTACGTCCGGGCCGGCGGCGCCTCCGTCGACCCGCAGACCGGCCGGGTCGTCGCGATGTACAACGGCATCGACTACGTCAAGCAGTACACCCCCAGCGCCACCCGCCGCGACTTCCAGGTCGGCTCCACCTTCAAGCCGTTCGTCCTCGCCGCGGCCGTGCAGAACTCCTCCGTCACCCAGGACGGCCGCCGCATCACCCCCAACACCACCTACGACGGCACCAACAAACGTCCCGTCCAGGGCTGGGACGGCGGCCACTACGCGCCCGAGAACGAGGACCAGACCGACTACGGCGACATCACCGTCCGCGAGGCCACCGACAAGTCCGTCAACGCGGTGTACGCGCAGATGGCCGTCGACGTCGGCTCCGACAAGGTCAAGGAGACCGCCGTCGACCTCGGACTGCCCGAGGACACCCCCGACCTGGTGGAAAGCCCCTCCATCGCGCTCGGCGTCGCCCAGGCCGGCGTCCTGGACATGGCCGAGGCGTACGCCACCCTCGCCAACCACGGCAAGCACGGCACGTACACCCTGGTCGACAAGGTCGTGAAGGACGGCGACCAGGAAGTGAAGCTGCCCGCGCGCGAGGAACACCAGGCGATCACCCGGCAGGCCGCCGACACCACCACCTCCGTGCTGCGCAGCGTGGTCGAGAAGGGCACCGCCACCGCCGCGCAGGCCGCCGGCCGCCCCGCCGCCGGCAAGACCGGCACCGCCGAGGAGGACACCGCCGCCTGGTTCGCCGGCTACACCCCCGAACTGGCCACCGTGGTCGCCGTCATGGGCCAGGACCCGGAAACCGCCGCCCACATGCCGCTCTACGGCGCCACCGGCCTGGCCCGCATCAACGGCGGCGGCGCCCCCGCGGAGATCTGGGGCCAGTACACCCGCCAGGCCCTGAAGGGCGAACCGGTCAGCAGCTTCGACCTGCGCCTCCAGCGCGGCGCCGCCGAGACCGCGGCCCCGTCCTCCACCGACCCCTCGGCCAGCTCCACCGGCACCGGCTCCCCCAGCGCCGACGACAGCAAGACCCCGGACACTCCCACCACCCCCGGCAGCACCGGCGGCGTCACTCCGCCCGGCACCGGCGACACCGGCACCCCCGGCGACGACGCGACCGGCGGCGACGAGGGGACCGACCCCGGCGGCGACACCGGCACCGGGGACGGCGGCGACACCGGGACCGGCGGGGACGACGCGCCGCCCGGCGACGACGGCGGGGGCGACGACATGAGCGGCGGGATCGGCGGCGACAACCCGTCCTGGCCGTTCCCCGACCCCACCGGCAGCGAGTGACCAGCGAGTGACTCAGTGCCCGGAGGTCGCCTTCAGCCCGACCACGGCCACCAGCAGCAGACAGACGAAGAAGATCCGGGCGGCGGTCACCGGCTCCCCCAGCACCACCATGCCGAGCACCGCCGCCCCGGCCGCCCCGATCCCGACCCACACCCCGTAGGCCGTACCGATCGGCAGCGACCGCGCCGCGTACGACAGCAGCAGCATGCTGGCGACGATCCCGGCACCGGTGAACAGCGACGGCACGAGCCGCGTGAACCCCTCGCTGTACTTCATCCCGATCGACCAGCCGACCTCCAGCAGACCGGCGACGATCAGCAGAACCCAGGCCATGACGGCACCTCCGTGAAGCGAACTGAACGGTGGTGCGTCGTCTTTGCGTGACCCGGTACGGCGCGTCTCGTCGGGGTCCTCCGAGGCTAGCAAAGGACAAGCGGAAGGGGCTGGTGACAAGGGCCACCAGCCCCTTTGCCGCGCGTGCCGGGAGGTCAGAGATACAGGCCCGTGGAGTCCTCCGACCCCTCGAACCGGTCCGCCGCCACGGCGTGCAGATCGCGCTCGCGCATCAACACGTACCCGACCCCCCGCACCTCGACCTCGGCCCGGTCCTCCGGATCGAACAGCACCCGGTCGCCGGGCTCCACCGTCCGGACGTTCTGCCCGACGGCGACCACCGCCGCCCAGGCCAGCCGCTTGCCGACCGCCGCGGTGGCGGGGATCAGGATGCCACCCCCGGAACGCCGCTCGCCCTCGCCGACGTCCTGCCGCACGAGTACGCGGTCGTGCAGCATGCGGATGGGCAGCTTGTCGTCCTGGGTGCTGTGGTCGTTTCTCTTGGCGCTCACGGCCCCGAACCTACCTGCTCCGCCTCAGCGCCGACGCCGCCGGGTGCCGAGGGCGACCAGGCCCACCACCCCGACGACCACCAGCGCGGCGGGCACGACCCGCTCCAGCCGAGGCGAGCCGTCCTCGTTCACGAACCGCCCCTTGACGTCACTCACGGCTCGGTTGACCTGCACGTACGCCCGCCCGAGCGTGCGATCGACCTCCGCCGCGGCCTTGGCCTTCGCATCACCCATGATCGTCTTCGGATGCACCCGCACCCCGATCTCGTCGAGCGTCTCGGCCAGCACCTCGCGGCGGCGCTTGATGTCCGCCTCGATCTGCGCCGGGGTTCTCGTGTCCGACGTGTCCGCCACCGTACGGCCTCCGATGTGAAGCGATCCTGTGCAGTGCTCTGCTGTTCCTGTTCCGGACAGTCTGTCAGCTCCGCGGCTCGCCGCACTGTCAGGACCCCCGGTTACGCTGTTGCGATGAGCGAGCGACTGCAGCCCGGGGACGTGGCCCCCGCCTTCACCCTCCCGGACGCCGACGGCAACGAGGTGTCCCTGGCCGACCACAAGGGCCGCAAGGTCATCGTCTACTTCTACCCCGCGGCTCTTACCCCCGGCTGCACCAAGCAGGCGTGCGACTTCACCGACAACCTCGACCTGCTGGCCGGCGCCGGCTACGACGTGCTCGGCATCTCCCCCGACCAGCCCGAGAAGCTGGCCAAGTTCCGCGACACGGAATCCCTGAAGGTCACCCTCCTCGCCGACCCCGACAAGTCGGTCCTGGACGCGTACGGCGCGTACGGCGAGAAGAAGAACTACGGCAAGACCTACCTGGGCGTCATCCGCTCCACGATCGTGGTCGACGAGGACGGCAAGGTGGAGAAGGCCCTGTACAACGTCCGGGCCACCGGCCACGTAGCGAAGATCATCAAGGACCTGGGCATCTGAGCCGCCACCGCGAAGGGCTCTGCCGGGGCGACCGGCAGGGCCCCTTCCGTTTATCGCGCGTGACTGTCCGATAACCGGTTCGTTACTCCGTACGAGGTTCCGAACGGGGGCCGGGAATCGGAGGGGACGACTCGATGGAGAGCAGTACATACACGCGGGAGCGACTGGAGGCGGCGGCTCGGGGGGCCCGGACGCTGTCGGAGGCGTTGGTGCGGTTGGGGGTGGACCCGAAGAGCTGGAAGCGCCGGTACCTCTTCGACCGGATGAGAAAGCTGGACGTGGACGTCTCCCACTTCGAACGCGAGGGAGTGAAGTGGACCAAGGGAATCCTTGAACCGGTAGTCGCCGAGTCGAAAAGCGTCAACGAAGTCCTGCGCCGACTCGGACTCGACGCCGTCGGCGGACATCACACACACATCTCCCGGCGCATCAAGGCCTACGGACTGGACACCTCGCATTTCACTCCGGCGCCCCGAACCGAACGGCAGAGGGACAATCGTCGCCGACGGACCGCCGACGAGATCCTCGTCGAGGACCTGACGGAGCGCGCCGTGCGCATGCCGAGCAGTCGGCTCAAGAGGGCGATGCGTGAGCTGGGCGTGCAGGAAGTCTGCGCACTCTGCGGGATCGAGGCGATGTGGCTCGGAGAGCCCCTGCCGCTGGAGGTCGACCACATCGACGGCAACTGGCGGAACAACCGGGCCGAGAACCTACGACTGCTCTGCCCCAACTGCCACTCGACGACGGACACTTACCGCGGCCGAAGCAAGAGGCGGGCCGCATGACGAGCAGCGGCATGCGGTACACCCGTGAGCGGCTGACCGAAGCGGCCGAGAGGTGTGCCGACATCGACGAGGTCATCGCCTTCCTCGGCGCCCAGCCCTATGGCAATCTCCGTCGCCACCTGTTCAAACGCTTCGATCACTTCGGCATTGACATCGCACACTTCCCTCGTCGGCGGCGGGGCAGGAACCCGTCCGCCAAGCCGGCCACCGACGAGTTGCGGAGCGCGGTCGCGGAAGCGATCTCCATCGCAGGTGCCCTGCGGGCCTTGGGCAGGCCGAGCAACGGCCGACTGCGCGCGCAGTTTCACCAATGGATCGCGGAAGACGACATCGACACCTCCCACTTTCTCGGGCAAGCGCATCAACAGGGCCGGGCGAGTCCGACGGCCAAGCGCGCCGAAGACGTCCTGGTCCGTAGCGACAGCAGTCGCCGGACCGCGACCTCGCTGCTGCGTCGCGCACTGCGAGAAATCGGTGTACCCGAGGCGTGTGCCAGATGCGGCACCGCCTCGGAGTGGCTCGGCAAGCCCATGACACTGGAGGTCGATCACATCAACGGCAACTGGAGCGACAACCGGCGCGAGAATCTTCGCCTGCTGTGCCCCAACTGCCACGCCGTCACCAGCACCTGGTGCCGAGGGGGACGACGACGAGCGACCCCCCGGATCCCAGTAGAGTAGGACTGCTGCGGGCCCGTACCCCAGCTGGCAAGAGGGCGCCGGTTTAGGTCCGGTGTGTCGTGGGTTCGAGTCCCACCGGGCCCACAGGTGCTGAAGGCCCCCGCCTGAGATTCGTAGGCGCGGGGCCTTTCGCCTGTCTTCAGCCCAACAACTCCCGCACCACCGGCACCAACCCCCGAAACGCCTTCCCCCGGTGGCTGATCGCGTTCTTCTCCGCCGCGGTCAGTTCCGCGCAGGTGCGGGTCTCGCCCTCCGGCTGGAGGATCGGGTCGTAGCCGAAGCCGCCGAGGCCGGCGGGGGTGTGGCGGAGGGTGCCCATCAGTTTGCCCTCGACCACGCGTTCCGTGCCGTCGGGCAGGGCCAGGGCCGCCGCGCAGGCGAAGTAGGCGCCGCGGTGTTCGTCCGCGATGTCGGTGAGCTGGGCGAGGAGGAGGTCCAGGTTGGCCTGGTCGTCGCCGTGCCGGCCGGCCCAGCGGGCCGAGAAGATGCCGGGTGAGCCGTTCATGACGTCGACGCAGAGGCCGGAGTCGTCGGCGACGGCGGGCAGGCCGGTGGCCTGGGCGAGGGCGTGGGCCTTCAGGAGGGCGTTCTCCGCGAAGGTGACGCCGGTCTCCTTGACGTCCGGGATGTCGGGGTACGCGTCGGTGCCGACCAGTTCGTGGGGCAGCCCGGCGTCCGACAGGATCGCACGGAGTTCGGTGATCTTTCCGGCGTTGCGGGTGGCGAGGATCAGGCGGGTCATGCGGACCAGTATTCCGGTGACCCGCCCCCGTCCCCACCCGGGTTACGGCGTGCAGACCTTCGTCAGTTCGCCGGCCGCGTCGGTGACCGGGCTGATGTCGGGGGTCGCGTCGCCGTTCTCCACCGAGGTGCGGACGTTGTCGACGGCCTGGCCGAGGTCGTCGACCGCCTTGTTGACGTCGGCGTTGTCGGTCTTGTCGCCGATCTTGTCGAGGTTCTTTTCGATGGTGTCCAGGGACTCTTCCAGCTGCATCGGGTCGTTCCCCGCGGCCTCGACGGCCTGCTGGAGCGCGGTGACGCTGTCGGCGATGGCGTCGGCGGTCTGGACGCAGTCCAGTGCCTTGTCGACGGCGTCGCAGCCGGTGGTCAGGCCACCGGTCAGCGCGACGGCCGCCACGGCGGCTGCGGCGAGGGCGGTGCGACGACTTCGGCGTCGGCGGGTCGTGGCCATGAGTACGGTCCTTCCCTACGGACAGGGCCGTCCGGCCCCCCTGTGCGGTGCTGCGTGAGCTGCGCCGGGCGTACGGCGGCGAGGCCGTACGCCCGTACCTGTAGGGACGCGGGGGCGGGCGGTCCAGTTGCGTGCCCAGGCCGCTGTTCTTTCCCCGGGCTTTACCTTTCCAGGGTGGCTTCGAGGGCCTTGCGCTGGAGGCCGGTGAGTTCGGCGCAGCCGGCGGTGGCGAGGTCGAGGAGGGTGTTGAGCTCGTCGCGGGCGAAGGGCTCGGCCTCGGCGGTGCCCTGGACCTCGACGAAGCGGCCGTCGCCGGTGCAGACGACGTTCATGTCGGTGTCGGCGCGGACGTCTTCCTCGTAGCGCAGGTCGAGCATGGGGGTGCCGTCGATGATGCCGACGGAGACGGCGGAGACCGTGCCGGTGAGCGGCTTGCGGCTGGGGCGGATCAATTTGTTGGCCTGGCCCCAGGTGATGGCGTCGGCGAGGGCGACGTAGGCGCCGGTGATGGCGGCGGTGCGGGTGCCGCCGTCGGCCTGGAGGACGTCGCAGTCCAGGACGATGGTGGTCTCGCCGAGGGCCTTGAAGTCGATGACGGCGCGCAGCGAGCGGCCGATGAGGCGGCTGATCTCGTGGGTGCGGCCGCCGATGCGGCCCTTGACGGACTCGCGGTCGCCGCGGGTGTTGGTGGCGCGGGGCAGCATGGCGTACTCGGCGGTGACCCAGCCCTCGCCGCTGCCCTTGCGCCAGCGCGGGACGCCTTCGGTGACGGAGGCGGTGCAGAGGACTCTGGTGTCGCCGAAGGAGACGAGGACGGAGCCCTCGGCGTGCTTGCTCCAGCCGCGTTCGATGGTGACCGGGCGGAGCTGTTCGGGCGTGCGGCCGTCGATGCGTGACATGCGGATGAGCCTAGCCGCACGGGAAGGGGGTCCCTCCCGGGACGGGAAGGACCCCCTGTGCGGTGAGCGGGTGGGTCACATCATGTCTTCGATGTCGGCGGCGATCGGGTCGGCGTCGGTGCCGATGACGACCTGGATGGCGCTGCCCATCTTGACGACGCCGTGGGCGCCGGCGGCCTTGAGGGCGGCTTCGTCGACGAGGGAGGGGTCGTGGACCTCGGTGCGCAGGCGGGTGATGCAGCCTTCGATCTCGTCGATGTTGTCGATGCCGCCGAGCCCGGCGACGATCTTCTCAGCCTTGGTGGCCATGTTCCTTCTCCCTGATCCGAACCGCTTTTTCGCAGTAACCCACAGTCGGCCCATCTTCGCGAGCGTTCACGCGGTGCGTACCGAATGATGGCGTCACGACAGCGTCACGACAGCGGAAGCGAACCGTCCGCCGACTGGTCTACACCACCGTACAGCCAAGGAGACCGAGACCGGATGAGTGCCGACGCCGCGGCCCCTCCCGTACGGGCCCGCTGGAACGCGTTGTTCCAGGGGCTGCAGAAGATGGGGCGCAGTCTTCAGCTGCCGATCGCGGTGCTGCCGGCCGCGGGCATCCTCAACCGGCTGGGGCAGCCGGATGTGTTCGGGGACGAGGGGCTGGGGTGGACGAACGTCTCCAAGGTGATGGTGGGGGCGGGGGGTGCGCTGCTGGACGGGTCGTTGGGGCTGCCGCTGTTGTTCTGTGTGGGTGTGGCCATCGGGATGGCGCGGAAGGCGGACGGGTCGACGGCGCTGGCGGCGGTGGCGGGGTTCCTCGTCTACTTCAATGTGCTGCGGCAGTTTCCGCAGGACTGTCCGCAGGGGTCGGAGGCGGTGGCGGGGGTCGGGTGCCGGCTGACGGACGGTTCGGGGACCGTCACGGCGTTCACGTACCAGAACCCGGGGGTGTTCGGCGGGATCGTGGTGGGGTTGCTGGCGGCGTACTTCTGGCAGCGGTTCCACCGGACGCGGCTGGTGGACTGGCTCGGTTTCTTCAACGGGCGGCGGCTGGTGCCGATCATCATGGCGTTCGTGTCGATCGTGTTCGCGGCGCTGTGTCTGTGGGTGTGGCCGCCGATCGGGGGTGCGCTGGAGAGTTTCAGTGACTGGCTGACCAGTATCGGCGCGTGGGGCGCGGGGGTGTTCGGGCTGGCGAACCGGGCGTTGCTGGTGATCGGGCTGCATCAGTTCCTGAACGTGCCGATGTGGTTCCAGTTCGGGACGTACACGAAGCCGGACGGCACGGTGGTGCACGGGGACATCAACATGTTCCTGGCGGGTGATCCGGACGCGGGGCAGTTCACCACCGGGTTCTTCCCGATCATGATGTTCGCGCTGCCGGCCGCGGCGCTGGCGATCGCGCACTGTGCGAAGCCGCACCGCCGCAAGGAGGTGGGTGGGCTGATGCTGTCGGTGGGGCTGACGTCGTTCGTGACCGGGATCACCGAGCCGCTGGAGTACTCGTTCCTGTTCATCGCGCCGGTGCTGTACGCGGTGCACGCGGTGCTCACCGGCGTCTCGATGGCGGTGACGTGGGCGCTGGGGGTGAAGGACGGGTTCAGTTTCTCGGCGGGTCTGATCGACTACGTCATCAACTGGAACCTGGCGACCAGGCCGTGGCTGATCATTCCGATCGGGCTGTGTTTCGCCGTCGTGTATTACGTGGTCTTCCGGTTCGCGATCACGAAGTTCGACCTGAAGACACCGGGGCGGGAGCCGGAGGACGAGGTGGAGGACGTCACCAAGGGGTAACTGCGGGGCGGGCGTCGGGGGCGGGCGTCGGGGTGGGCATCACGAAGCGGAATCGTGGGTTCCTTACGCTGCCTTCATCGTGCTACAACAGGTCTACACCACTGAGTGGTGTAGACCACCCCCTCATGGAGGAACGTAGCATGAGCACCGCCACCGCTTCGGCGGCCCCCGCGAAGAAGCGGGGATCGGGCCTGTTCCAGGGCCTGCAGAAGGTCGGCCGCAGCCTTCAGCTTCCGATCGCCGTACTGCCGGCGGCGGGCATCATGGTCCGGCTCGGACAGGACGACATCTTCGGCAAGGACGGCCTGGGCTGGGACAAGGTCGCCGCCGTCTTCAACAACGCGGGCGGTGCGCTGACCGGCTCGCTGCCGCTGCTGTTCTGCATAGGCGTGGCGATCGGTTTCGCGAAGAAGTCGGACGGCTCGACCGCGCTGGCCGCGGTGGTCGGCTTCCTGGTCTACAGCAAGGTGCTGCAGGCGTTCCCGGTCACCGAGGCGGTGGTCAACAAGGGCGCCGACACCGCCGCGACGTACAACGATCCCGGTGTCCTCGGCGGCATCATCATGGGTCTGCTCGCCGCCGTGCTGTGGCAGCGCTACCACCGCAAGAAGCTGGTGGACTGGCTCGGCTTCTTCAACGGCCGCCGGCTGGTGCCGATCATCATGGCGTTCGTCGGCATCGTCATGGGCGTGTTCTTCGGTCTGGTCTGGGAGCCGATCGGCGACGCGATCTCCAGCTTCGGTGAGTGGATGACGGGTCTGGGCGCGGGCGGCGCGGCGCTGTTCGGCGCGGTGAACCGCGGGCTGATCCCGATCGGCATGCACCAGTTCGTCAACACGGTGGCCTGGTTCCAGCTCGGTGACTTCAAGGACGCCTCGGGCGAGATCGTGCACGGCGACATCACCCGCTTCCTGGCCGGTGACCCATCCGCCGGCATCTTCCAGTCCGGCTTCTTCCCGATCATGATGTTCGGTCTGCCGGCCGCCGCCATCGCCATGGCGCACTGCGCCCGCCCGGAGCGCCGCAAGGCCGTGATGGGCATGATGATCTCGCTCGCGGCGACCTCGTTCGTGACCGGCGTGACCGAGCCGATCGAGTTCTCGTTCATGTTCATCGCGCCGGTCCTCTACGTGCTGCACGCGGTGCTCACCGCCGTGTCGATGGCGGTGACGTGGGGCCTCGGGGTGCACACCGGCTTCAACTTCTCGGCCGGTGCCATCGACTACGCGCTCAACTGGCATCTGGCGACCAAACCGTGGCTGATCATCCCGATCGGTCTGGTCTTCGCGGCGATCTACTACGTGACCTTCCGCTTCGCCATCATCAAGTTCGACCTGAAGACCCCGGGCCGCGAGCCCGAGGAAGAGGTCGAGGACCTCACCAAGGCGTAGCCCGCACCCGCTGTACGCCGAAGGCCCCGGAACCGTCCTGGGATGCTGTTGGTTATTCCGGCCGTCCTGGTTCCGGGGCCTTCGCGCGTCGTGCCGCCTCGCACCGCGTCAGATCTCGTACGTCGCCCCCGGCACCGCCACCTCCGACGGGCCGCCGTAGACGGCGCGGGCGTCGGCCAGGTTGAGGCGGGGGTCGGTCCACGGCGGGATGTGGGTGAGGACCAGGCGGCGGGCGCCGGCGTGGGCGGCGCTTTCGCCGGCCTGGCGGCCGTTGAGGTGGAGGTCGGGGATGTCCTCCTTGCCGTGCGTGAAGGCCGCCTCGCACAGGAACAGGTCGGTGTCCCGGGCGAGTTCGTCCAGTACGGGGGTGACGCCGGTGTCCCCGGAGTACGTGAGCGAGCGGCCGCCGTGCTCGACGCGGATGGCGTACGCCTCCACGGGGTGGGCGACGCGGTCGGTGTGCACGGTGAAGGGGCCGATGTCGAAGGTGCCCGGCTTGACCGTGTGGAAGTCGAAGACCTCGCTCATCGAGGAGGCGGAGGGGGTGTCGGCGTAGGCGGTGGTCAGCCGGTGCTCGGTGCCCTCGGGGCCGTAGACCGGCAGCGGGGCGCAGCGGCCGCCGTCGAACCGGTAGTAGCGCGCCACGAAGTAGGCGCACATGTCGATGCAGTGGTCGGCGTGCAGGTGGCTGAGGAAGATCGCGTCGAGGTCGTAGAGACCGCAGTGGCGCTGCAGCTCGCCCAGGGCGCCGTTGCCCATGTCGAGGAGCAGCCGGAAGCCGTCGGCCTCGACGAGGTAGCTCGAGCAGGCCGATTCCGCGGACGGGAACGACCCCGAGCAGCCGACGACGGTGAGCTTCATGGAGCAGAAACCTCCGCTGGCGGATGGGGAGAGACGGGGGTCGTGCGGTTCACCGAGCGTAAGGCGCAAAACCTGCGGTCGCTCCTCCGCCAGGGGGCGTTGTGGGCGAACTCACCTGTGCTGTCACCGGTTCGGCTGGAAGCGGGGCGGATAGGGCCGACCAGGGGGCGTGCATATGCCGCGTGCGCCGGTAACGTCGGCCGGTATGAATGCGTCCTGGTGGCTGGCGATCGCGGCCTTGGCCGTGCTCGGGTTCGTGGCGGCGCTCGTCGACGGGTGGGGGCGGGGGCGCCGGCCGGACCGGGCGGGGACCCGGCCGCGCCCCGCGGAGATCTGGTGGGCGAACGTGCCGTTCGAGGAGCGCCGGGGCGGGAAGGACCGGCCGTGTCTGGTGCTGAAGGTGCGCGGGCGGCGCGCGGTGGTCGCGAAGATCACGACGCGGCGGCGGGAGGGGCACGGCGGGGTGATCGCGCTGCCGCCGGGGTCGGTGGGGGACGCGCGGGGGCGGGCGAGTTTCCTGGAGACGGACGAGCTGCGCCGGGTGCGGGTGGGGGACTTCCGGCGGCGGGTGGGGGTGGTGGACCCGGTCCTGTGGGACCAGGTCCGTCACCTGACGCGGTAGCTCAGGCCCAGAGCTGGCCGTGCAGCGTTTCGATGGCCTCTTCGGTGGTGGCGGCGGTGTAGACGCCGGTGGAGAGGTACTTCCAGCCGCCGTCGGCGACGACGAAGGCGACGTCGGCGCTCTCGCCGGCCTTGTGCGCCTTGGTGGCGACGCCGATCGCGGCGTGCAGCGCGGCGCCGGTGGAGACGCCCGCGAAGATGCCCTCCTGGGCGAGGAGTTCGCGGGTGCGGGTGACGGCGTCGGCGGAGCCGACCGAGAAGCGGGTGGTGAGGACGGAGGCGTCGTACAGCTCGGGGACGAAGCCCTCGTCGAGGTTGCGCAGGCCGTAGACCAGGTCGTCGTAGCGCGGTTCGGCGGCGACGATCTTGACGTCGGGCTTGTGCTCGCGCAGGTAGCGGCCGACGCCCATCAGGGTGCCGGTGGTGCCGAGCCCGGCCACGAAGTGGGTGATGGTGGGGAGGTCGGCGAGGATCTCCGGGCCGGTCGTCGCGTAGTGGGCGCCGGCGTTGTCCGGGTTGCCGTACTGGTAGAGCATGACCCAGTCGGGGTGCTCGGCGGCCTGTTCCTTGGCGACCCGGACGGCGGTGTTGGAGCCGCCCGCGGCCGGGGACGAGATGATCTCGGCGCCCCACATGGCGAGCAGGTCGCGCCGCTCCTGCGAGGTGTTCTCGGGCATCACGCAGACCATCCGGTAGCCCTTGAGCTTGGCCGCCATGGCGAGCGAGATGCCAGTGTTGCCGCTGGTCGGCTCCAGGATGGTGCAGCCGGGGGTGAGCCGGCCGGCCTTCTCGGCCTGCTCGATCATGTGCAGGGCGGGGCGGTCCTTGACCGAGCCGGTGGGGTTGCGGTCCTCCAGCTTGGCCCAGACCGAGACGTCGGCGGACGGCGACAGCCGCGGCAGGCGCACCAGGGGGGTGTTGCCCACCGCGGCCAGCGGGGAGTCGTAGCGCATGGGTATCAGGCCATGCCGCCGGCGACGGCCGGCAGGATCGTGACGTTGTCGCCGTCGGTGAGCTTGGTGCTGATGCCGTCGAGGAAGCGGACGTCCTCGTCGTTGAGGTAGACGTTGACGAAGCGGCGCAGCTTGCCGTCGTCCACGATCCGGGCCTGGATGCCCTGGTGCCGGGTGTCGAGGTCGGCGAACAGGTCGGCGAGGGTCTCCCCGGTGCCTTCCACCGCCTTCTGACCGTCGGTGTAGGTGCGGAGGATGGTCGGGATGCGGACCTCGATGGCCATGGCTCAGGGCTCCTGTCGGAAAGGTGTCGTGGGTTCTCTGGGCGCGCGAGGGGTGGGCACGCCGCGGCTCACGGCCGTACGGCGGCAGGGGTGTACGTCAACAGATGGCGCTGGCGAGCCTGCACAGGTCGACGTGCAGCCGCGCCACGAGCAGTGCGCCCGGCGTCTTCGTGCTCACGTCGTGGGAAACCATGCGGTCATCGTATCGATTCCCGGTCCGGTACCTGGAATGTGATCTCAGCCTTCGGACGATGTTCATCCGTAGTGCGAGACCACCCGTACCTCTTCCTCGGTGACCTCGCCCTCCACGATGCGGAACGAGCGGAACTGGAAGTCGCCGGCGCCGTCGGTGTCGGCGGTGGAGACCAGGACGTAGTGGGCGCCGGGCTCGTTCGCGTAGGAGATGTCGGTGCGGGACGGGTACGCCTCGGTGGCCGTGTGGGAGTGGTAGATGACCACCGGCTCCTCGTCGCGGTCGTCCATCTCGCGGTAGAGCTTGAGCAGGTCCTGGGAGTCGAATTCGTAGAACGTCGGCGAGCGCGCGGCGTTCAGCATGGGGATGAAGCGCTCGGGGCGGCCGGTGCCGGCGGGGCCGGCGAGCACGCCGCACGCCTCGTCGGGGTGGTCCTCGCGGGCGTGGGCGACGATCTGGTCGTGCAGGGCCCGGGTGATGGTCAGCATGGGAAGCAGGATAAGCAGACGGGCCCCGCCGTACCGGTGGGTGGTACGGCGGGGCCCACATGCCGGACAGGGCGGACTGCGGCGGGCGGGTCAGCCGACCTTCTCGAACTCGGGCTCGCCGCCCAGTTCGTCGTCGCCGCGCCGGGTGACCTCGGGGCGGCGGCTCTTGAGCACCGCCCAGCCGATGCCGAGGGCGACGGCCCAGCCGGCCATCACGTACAGACAGACCCGGGCGTCGGCGTCGTAGGCGATCAGGCCGGTGACGAAGAGCAGGAAGGCGATCGCGAGGTACGAGCAGACCGAGCCGCCGGGGGCCGGGAAGGAGGAGGCGGGCAGCCGGCCGGCCACCACCTGGCGGCGGTAGCGGACATGGCTGACCAGGATCATCAGCCAGGTCCAGATGCCGGCGGCGGTGGCCACCGAGGTGACGTAGCCGAACGCCTTCTCCGGGACGACGTAGTTCAGCACGACGCCGATGCCCATGAAGACCACCGAGACGGTGATGCCGAGCGCCGGGGTCTTGGTGGTGGAGAGCCTGCTGAAGACGCCGGGGGCCTCGCCGTTGTCGGCGAGGGTGCGCAGCATCCGGCCGGTGGAGTACATGCCGGAGTTGCAGGAGGACAGGGCGGCGGTGAGCACGACGAAGTTGACGATGGCGGCGCCGGCCGGGATGCCGATCTTCGCGAACGCGGCGACGAACGGGGAGACGCCGGGCGCGAACTCGGTCCACTTCACCACGCACAGGATGACGGTGAGGGCGCCGACGTAGAACAGGGCGATCCGCCAGGGCAGGGTGTTGATCGCCTTGGGGAGGGTCTTCTCCGGGTTCTCCGACTCACCGGCGGTGACGCCGACCAGTTCGACGGCGAGGTAGGCGAACATCACGCCCTGGAGGGTCATCAGCGAGGAGCCGACGCCCTTGGGGAAGAAGCCGTCGAACTCCCACAGGTTGGCGACCGCGGCGGTGTCGCCGGCCGCGCTGAAGCCGAAGGTGAGCACGCCGAGCCCGATGACGATCATGCCGATGATGGCGGTGACCTTCACCATCGAGAACCAGAACTCGATCTCGCCGAACAGCTTCACCGAGATCAGGTTGGCGACGAACAGCACGATCAGGAAGACCAGCGCGGTCACCCACTGCGGGATGTCCGGGAACCAGTAGTTGATGTAGATCGCGGCGGCGGTCAGCTCCGCCATGCCGGTGACCACCCACATCAGCCAGTACGTCCAGCCGGTGAAGTAGCCGAAGAACGGGCCGAGGAATTCGCGCGAGTACTCGGCGAACGAGCCCGAGACGGGGCGGTAGAGCAGCAGTTCGCCCAGGGCCCGCATGATGAAGAAGATGATCAGGCCCGCGAGGGCGTACATCAGGATGAGGCTGGGACCCGCCTTGGCGATGTTCGCCCCGGCGCCCAGGAAGAGGCCGACGCCGATGGCGCCGCCGATCGCGATCATCTGGACCTGGCGGCTGCCGAGCCCGCGCTCGTAGCCCTCCTCGGGGGCCTCGGGTGCCTGGTCCTTGCCGACCTGCGCCGATGTCATGTGTGGTGCGCCTTTCTCCATGCCGACCCGGGCCTCTCGTCGGCCGCGGACCGGATCTCGATCCCCCCGGATACTGGAGCTGAGCGGGCCTCAGAGCCCGCGTCACATCCCCGGCCGGGCGCGCGACGCCTGGCACGCGCCCGGCCGGGGATGTGACGCGGGCTCTCAAGTCCCGCTCGTGCCTGGCCGGCGGTCCGCCGGCTCGGTGGCGCCCCCGGCCGACATTCGGGTGGTGTCGGCCGGGCGGTCGTGCAGATTTACCACGGTTGCGGCAGGGAACACAGGGGCGCGTTGTGGCGCGCTTCACGGACAAAGGTGGATAAAAGACCGTCGAAAGGTGCACAGCGGGGCGCCATGGTGACGTGATCGTTATCCGGAATTGAGGCTCCGCTGAGCGAACAGGTGTACGGGCCACCGAGTCCGCGGGGCCGGGGCGGCGAGGGAGTCAGGGCAGCAGCGTGCCGACCAGCGTCTCCTGGAGCCCGCCCAGCCACAGGTACGCCATCACCATCGGCTTGCGCGGGTCCTCGTCCGGGAGCCGGTAGAGCAGGTCGGTGTCGTCCTCGTCGGCGATGTCCAGCCGGGAGCCGATGGCGAGCCGCAGGTCGTTCAGGCAGCTCAGCCACTGCTTCGACTCCTCCGGTGCCAGCTTCAGCACCGCGCCGCCCTCACCGGCGGACGCCGCGGCCAGCGCGTCCAGGGAGCGGACCACCGCCAGCGCGTTCTCCCGCTTGCCGGCCCTGAGGTCGTTCTCGGTGAACCGGCGGAACTCCGCCGAGTGCGCCCGCCGCTCCTCGGCCTCGGCGGCCTCCGGGGTGCCCTCGGGGTCGATGTACGCGTCCGGGAACAGCCGCCTGAGCACCGGATCGGCGGGCGGCTCGCTGGGGCCCTCGGCGAAGAGTTCGGCGAGCGGGTCGTCGGAGGCGTCCGCACCGGGGCCGGGGCCGATCAGCTCCAGGAGCTGCACGGCCAGCGACCGGATGATGGAGATCTCGACGTCGTCGAGGGCTACGGCCGCGCCGCCGCCGGGGAGCGGTTCGAATTGTCCTGGCATGAAGGCGTGTCAGCTACTTCCGGTCCTGGCTACTTCCGGTCCTGGCTACTTCCGGTCCTGCTGGAGGGTGGCCCACAGACCGTAGCCGTGCATGGCCTGCACATCACGTTCCATCTCCTCGCGGCTGCCGCTGGAGACCACCGCGCGCCCCTTGTGGTGGACGTCCATCATGAGCTTGGTGGCCTTGTCCTTGGAGTAGCCGAAGTACGTCTGGAAGACGTAGGTCACGTAGCTCATGAGGTTGACCGGGTCGTTGTGCACGATCGTGACCCAGGGGACGTCCGGCTCGGGCACGGCGAAGGCTTCCTCCGCCGGGTCGGTGCGTTCGATCTCTACGGGAGCGGGTGACGTCACATCACCCATGCTGCCACCGCAGGGGGGTGGTCGCACAAACGGGCCGGTGCCGGGATTCAAAATCGTCAGACTGACGAAATGGGGGTACGATCGGCTCTCATGAACACAGCGGACCTCGGGCTGCCGGTCGACGTTCCCTCGACGGCGCTCTTCACGGACCAGTACGAGCTGACGATGCTGCGGGCCGCCCTGGCGGCGGGCACCGCCGGACGGCGCAGCGTGTTCGAGGTCTTCACCCGGCGGCTGCCCGACGGGCGCCGGTACGGCGTGGTGGCCGGCACCGGGCGAGTCCTGGACGCGGTGGAGAACTTCCGCTTCGACGCCGGTGTCCTCGACTTCCTGCGGGACCAGCACATCGTCGACGAGCCGACCCTGGCCTGGCTCGGTGACTACCGCTTCAGCGGCGACATCTGGGGCTACCCGGAGGGCGAGGTGTACTTCCCGGGCTCGCCGATCATGCGGGTGGAGGGCAGCTTCGCCGAGTGCGTGCTGCTGGAGACGGTGATCCTGTCCATCCTCAACCACGACTCGGCGATCGCCGCCGCCGCCTCCCGGATGGCGTCCGCCGCCGGGGACCGCCCGCTGATCGAGATGGGCGCCCGGCGCACCCACGAGCTGGCCGCGGTGGCCGCCGCCCGCGCCGCCTACGTCGGCGGCTTCGCCACCACCTCCGACCTGGCCGCGGGCTTCCGCTACGGCATCCCGACGGTCGGCACCTCCGCGCACGCCTTCACCCTGCTGCACGACAGCGAGCGGGACGCCTTCCGGGCCCAGGTCGACTCGCTCGGCTCGGGCACGACGCTGCTGGTGGACACGTACGACGTCGCCGAGGCGGTCCGCACGGCGGTGGAGGTGGCCGGTCCGGGGCTGGGCGCGGTGCGGATCGACTCCGGGGACCTGCTGCTGGTCGCGCACCGGGTGCGGCAGCAGCTCGACGCGCTGGGCGCGACGGAGACGAGGATCGTGGTGACCTCGGACCTGGACGAGTACGCCATCGCCTCGCTGGCGGCGGCGCCGGTGGACGCGTACGGGGTCGGCACCCAGCTGGTGACCGGCTCCGGGCACCCCACCGCGTCCATGGTCTACAAGCTGGTCGCCCGCGCCGAGTCCGACGACCCGGGGGCGCCGCTGGTGCCGGTGGCGAAGAAGTCCAGCGGCGGCAAGACCTCGGTCGGGGGCCGCAAGTGGGCCGCGCGCCGGGTGGACGCCCACGGGTACGCCGAGGCGGAAGTGGTCGGCACCGGGCCGGTGCCCGCGGCGCTGGCCGACCGGCAATTGCTGACCGAGCTGGTCAAGGGCGGTGCGGTGGTCGCCCGGGAGCCGCTGGACGTGGCCCGGGACCGGCACGCGGCGGCCCGCGCGGCGCTGCCGCTGTCCGCGACGCAGCTGTCCCGAGGGGAACCCGTCCTTCCGACGGAGTACGCGACCGGTGGCTCGGGTAGCTAACGCACGTGCGCTGCGACACTTCCGGCGGGCTCCCGCCCGCTCCCGCCATTGCTGATCCGACTCATCGCTGATCCGACAGCCGAAGGACACCGACCATGCGCCGCGCCTTGATCGTCGTAGACGTGCAGAACGACTTCTGTGAGGGAGGCAGTCTCGCCGTCGCCGGGGGCTCCGACGTGGCCGCCGCCGTCACCGAGCTGATCGGCCAGGCGCCGGCCGGCTACCGGCACGTGGTGGCCACCCGGGACCACCACATCGCGCCCGGCGGTCACTTCGCCGACCACCCCGACTACGAGCACTCCTGGCCGGCGCACTGCGTCGCCGGTACGGAGGGCGTGGGCTTCCACCCGAACTTCGCGCCCGCCGTCGCCTCCGGCGCGGTCGACGCGGTTTTCAGCAAGGGGGCGTACGCGGCGGCGTACAGCGGGTTCGAGGGCGCCGACGAGAACGGGGTCGGGCTCGGGGACTGGCTGCGGGAGCGGGGGGTCGACGAGGTGGACGTGGTGGGGATCGCCACGGATCACTGTGTGCGGGCTACCGCGCTGGACGCGGTGCGGGAGGGGTTTCGTACGCAGGTGTTGCTTGACTTGACGGCTGGGGTGGCTGCGGGGACTACTGAGCGGGCCGTGGAGGAGATGCGGGGGGCGGGGGTGTCGCTTTCCGGGAAGCCGATGGTTCAGTAGCCGGGCTGGGCGCCGTTACGGCTGGGCATGTACGCCGGGTGCAGCGCCATTGTGGCTGGTCGCGCAGTTCCCCGCGCCCCTGAGTGCGCTCCCGGACGGGGCGTTTTCAAGCTGGCGACGGTTTGAGCAGGGCACGGATGGGATGCCACAGCTCCGGCACCAGGGTGGCCGGGTCGGTGCGCCAGAGCAGGCCGTCCGGGTGGTGGAGTACCGCGGTGATCTCGTCCGGGGTCGGTGGGGCGGCGTTGCCGCGCAGGTAGACGGCGCGCAGGCCCAGGTTGCGGAGTCTGGTCAGGGCTCGGGCGCGGTTGCGGGCGTGGACCAGGACGCGGACCGTGCCCGGTCCGTCACCGGCGGGTCTGGGCAGGTTCAGCGCCACCACCACCGTGCCGTTCGGCAGCTTGCTGAATCCTCCTGCGGCCATGCGGTCCACCTCCCTGTGCCGTCCGGTGTCAATAAGAGAGCCACAGACGCACCTAAGCACGGATCGACGGCGGCCCGCCAGGGGGTCGCCGCCGATCATGTGTTGACCTGCGAGGATGCGGATTATTTCACCGCGGGGCCGACTTCCAGTTCGATCGTGGAGCCGTCCCGGGCCTCCTTGGTGATCTTGATCTTGGTGTTGGTGTCAGTTGTCCGGACGCCGCCGGTGGGGTTCGACTCGTCGTAGTAGTCACTGGCGTGATCGTTGAAGACGGAGACCCCCTTCGCGGACGGGACGCGGACCGCGACGTCCGCCTTGTGCAGGGTGAGGGCGTCGGTGCGGTAGGTGCTGAACGGCGAGTCGTACGCCTGGAACCGGTTCCGCATCAGGGTGCCGTCCGACCACTTCAGGGCGGTCGGGTGGGCGTCGACGGGGAGGATCAGGCCGGTGCCCGGGTGGTCGCCGGTGTTGTTGTCGGCCTGCGAGGTGTCCCACTTCCAGATCAACAGGCCGTTCTGGTACGGGAAGTGCTCCACCCAGTCCGGACGGGTGGTGGAGAAGCCGAAGTTGTACGGGCCCGTCTTCAGCGTCGTGTCGTAGGAGACGTACTGCCGGTTCTCCGCGATGTAGTACTGCGCGTACTCCTTGGTGAAGGAGGCGCCGACGCGGGAGAAGCCGGTGGCGGTCCAGGCGGCGTCCGCGGTCTCGGCGTTGTCGGAGAAGAGCGCGGTACCGTCCGCCGTGACGGTGATCTCGTCGGCCGTGAAGCCCTTCTGGGCCACGCCGCCGTCGGTCTGGTAGCGGAAGCGGAGGTCGATCTGCTGGCCGGCGTAGGCGTCCAGCGGGTAGACCAGCTTCTGGTGCGCGTCGACCGAGCCGGTCAGGGCCGGCTTGTCGCTGGCGTCACGCGGGATCGGCTGGCCGTCCGCGGTGCCGTCCAGCGGCGTCCAGGTGGCGCCGCCGTCGGTGGACGCCTCGGTGTACAGGTAGTCGTAGTCGGCCTCGATGTCCCACCAGCCGTCGAGGGTCAGCTCGGCGGACGACTTGCCGGTGAGGTCGACGCTGCGGGTGAGGGTGTTCTTCAGGTCGTCGCCGCTGCCGCTCCACCACTGGGTCTCCCCCTCGGCGGGCGGGAAGACCTCGGTGGTGACCTCCTCGTCCGGGAGACTGACCACGAGCGCCTGGTCGTTCTTGGTGTTGTACTCGGCGACGCCCAGCTTGTGCTTGGACTTCTGCCCCGCCTCGGCGGTGGAGTAGTCGAGCCAGCCGAGCTGGAGCTTGTCCCAGGCGTTCATGTCGCCGGGCAGGTCACCGATGGCGTCCTCGCCCCGGCCCAGCCACGAACCGGACGACATCAGCGTCCAGAAGCCGGTGGAGTTCTCGCCGCCGTTGGTGTCGTACTCGTCGGGCAGGCCCAGGTCGTGGCCGTACTCGTGGGCGAAGACCCCGAGGCCGCCGTTCTCCGGCTGGATGGTGTAGTCGCCGACCCACAGGCCGGTGTCGCCGATCTCGGTACCGCCGAGCCTGTTGTCGGCCGGGCCGGTGGCGCCGGCGTCGGTGCCGAAGGCGTACCAGCGGTGCGCCCAGATCGCGTCCTCGCCCTGCGCGCCGCCGCCGGCCGACTCGTCCTCGCCGGCGTGCACCAGCTGGAAGTGGTCGATGTAGCCGTCAGGTTCGTTGAAGTCGCCGTCGCCGTCGTAGTCGTAGCGGTCCCAGACGTCGTACGCGGAGAGGTCCGCCTTGATGTCCGCCGCCGAGCGGCCGGCCGCCTCCTGGTCGGCGACCCAGGCGGTGACGCCGTCCTGGACCGCGTTCCAGGCGCAGGTGTCGCAGTCGTTGGAGCCGTACCGGGCCTCGTTGTAGGGGACCTTGACCCAGTCGGTGACCTCGCCGTCCACCGAGTAGCGGCCCGAGGACTGCTTCTCGTAGTACTTCTTCAGCGACTCGGTGTCCTTGCCGGTGCCGAAGTAGAGGTCCTGGTAGTGCTGCTGGTTGTAGTCGGCCAGCCAGTCCGTGCTGTTGTCGACCGAGCGGTCCGGCTCGGCGATCTGGTTGTGCAGCGGGCCGGGCGTGCCGCCGTAGCGGCTGTCGGTCTGGTCGCCGAACTCGACCAGGATGGTGAAGATCTTGTCGGTCTTCTCCCGGCCCAGCTCGACGTACTTGGAGCCGCCCTTCTTGGCCTTGCCGCCCTTGAGCTCGACCACCTGGGAACCGTCCCGGTCCTTGGCGGTGGCCTCGCCGGATATCAGCTGGTTCAGGGCCTCTTGACGCTGTGCGTCCTGGGTCTTGCTGAGCGGGCCGTCGAGGTCGTGCTGCCGCTCGGTCGCGGACAGCGGGTCCTGCCGGTCGACGGCGGCGGGCCGGGCGGCCGGGTCGGCCCCGGTGGTCGCGGCCGCGGAGAGCGTGGCGGTGGCGGTGGCGGCGGCGAGCGCTACGGCGGTCGCGGTCACCCGGAACATCCAGGGTCTGGTGGTCACTTGAGATCCTCCACGGAGCACGTCTGGTCAACGCGCGTAGTCAAGTGACGACATTTGACTAGAGGTTCAGAGGAAAAGACAGACCTTGACTGGAACAGATCAAGAGCGTTATGCGGATGCGCGATCCGGTTACCGGACATGCCGCCGAAACGGAACAGAAACCCGACGGGCGCGTGCAACCGTCCAGTTGGTGGACGCCATGAATCCGTGCGCCCCCCGTGCTGCCGCACTGTGAGTCAGGTAATGCTTACTTGTCGTTCCCCTCGGGCATGCGACCGATTAGAGTCGCTTGGCGGAACGCCTGGGAGTCGGCGGAAAGCCAGGCCGACAGCCCGTCTCACCCCCGAGATCACTCCCTTTCGAGGACACGATGGCCATGCCCCGTCCGACTGTCGCACAGACCGCCTACGGTTCCCTCACCGTGATCCTCTCGACGTTCGCCATGCTGCTGCTGTCGCAGACGACCTCAGCCGGGTGGATCGCCCTCGTCGCCGTCGTGGCGCTCGCCCTCGGGCTGCTGGTGGCGATGACCGTACCGACCGCCAAGCCGCGTACGGTCGCCGTCCACCGGCCGGCCACCACGACCGCCACGAACGCCGCCGCCGAACCGGCGCCGGTGCCCGTGGCCCACCACGCCGCCGGCCCGGCCGGCGAGGCGGTGGGGCAGCGCGCGGCCTGAGCGCCGGATCACGACACGCCTGTGGGGCGCCTCCAGCACGGGGGCGCCCCACAGGCATGCACTCACCGGGTACTGACCACGACCGTCTTGGCCGCCTTGTCGTGCAGGCCCTGCTTGTAGGGCCGGTCGAAGTAGCTCCAGCCGCCGCAGATCAGCGTCCACACGCAGGCGCAGCAGAACGCGAACGGGATCCACAGCACCGCCGCGCGGATCAGCGAGGTCTGCACCGAGGGCGTGGACCCGTTGGCCAGGTCGGCCACCCGCATGCCCAGCCACTTCTTGCCGAGCGTCTGCCCGGTGCGGCTGATCAGGAAGGTGTCGTACGCCAGGTAGAGCACGGCCGCGATCACCGACTGCCAGATCGAGTTGCCGACCCCGACCCGGTCGCCGTTCACGTCGTACTCCTGGACGTTGAAACCCCAGGTGAGCAGCCAGACCACGATGCCGACGAGGATCATGTCGATGATCCGGGCCAGCGTGCGCCGGCCGCTGTCGGCCAGCGGGGGCATCCCGGCCAGCGGATCGGCGGGGCCACCGCCGTAGGGATCACCGCCGTAGGGGCCGCCGCCCGGGGGTCCTCCGTAGGGGCCGCCGCCCGGGGGTTGCCCGTAGGGGCCGCCGCCCGGGGGTGGGGGCTGGCCGCCGCCGGGCGGCGGCGGGCTGTCGTACGGGGAGCCCGCGCCGCCCGGGCCCGGACCGGTTCCGGACGGCGGAGGCTGCTTCCGATACGGGTCGTCGTCCGGCGGCTGCCCGCCGGGGCCGGGAGGCGGTTCACTGCTCATGGCCCGAGTCGACCGCGAAGCCCCACTCGGCGCATCCGGCGAGCGGCCGTCCGGGCTACGGAATCCGCTACGCCGTTTGCCCGAGGACCTCAGCCCGCGACGAACGTACCCGCCGCCTTGTCGTGCCAGCACTGGCGCCACGGCCGGTCGAACAGACACCACAGGACGCCGACGATCCCGATGACCAGCAGCCCCGGCACGCTGTAGACCAGCCAGCGGCGCAGCGCGGCGCCGAAGGACGGCGGCTCGTGCGCCTCGATGTCCCGCACCTCCAGGCCGCACAGCTTCTTGCCGAGGGTGCGGCCCCACTTGGCGGTGGGCAGCGCCTCGTAGCCGACGCCGAAGACGAGCAGCACGGCGAGGACGATGCCGAGGTACACCGAGGTGGTGCCGTCCAGCAGCCACACGGTGACGGTCTCGCCGGACAGCTTCGCCGCGTCGATCTTGTCGGCGATGTGGTCGGCGGCCTTCATGCCGAGCGGTACCCCGGGGACTGCGGTGACGGCGGCCAGGACGACGGTGTCCAGCAGCCGGGCGGCCAGCCGCTTGCCGAGCCCGGCGGGGCGGGCGGCCGCCTGGCGGCGGGCGGCGGCCTGGAAGATGTCCTCGGTGGGCGGCCGCCAGGGCGCGACCGGCTGCTCCTCGGCGCCGGCCCCGGCGAGCCGGTGCACCTGCTGGGCCCAGGAGGACTGTCCGCCGCCGGGACCGGCGGTGAGGGGGGCCTGCGGCGGGACGGCTCCCGGGGACAGTTGGGGGCCGGAGGGGGCGGGGGGCTGCGGCTGGGGCTGCTGGGTGGGGAAGGGCTGGGGTGCCACCGCCGGGCCCTGGTGGGCGGCGGGGGTGCCGGGGGTCCCCGGCCGGGACCCGGTCGGGCGCTGGGCCGCGCGCGGGGAGACCGCGCGGAACTTCATCGTGCCGGGGTCGTCGTCGGTCCCGGCGGCGGTCCCGGCGGCGGACGCGGGCGCGGAAGCGGGTCCGGGCGTGGGTGTCGGCGGTCGGCCGGTCCCGGCGGCCGGTCCGGGTGTGGCCGGCCGGCCGGCGTCCGGGCGCCGGAAGAGGACCGTGCCGCCGGTCTCCTCCTCGGCGTCGCCCGCGGCCGCCGTACCGCCCGGGTCCGGGCCCGGTCCCGGGCCGTCGGCGGGGGCGGCCGGCCGGGGCA